>JBELHI010000084.1:0-9724 GCA_042091475.1 Alteromonadaceae bacterium | reverse complement strand
CGGTGTGCAGAATCGCCTAGAGATGGACGTAAACGTTGGCGAGACATTTCCATTAAGCCAAAACGAGATATACGGCCTATTTGTACCCTTGCGCGATCATGGCGAACAGCATCTTTAAGTCTATTCTCAACTTCGCGCTGGTTACGTATTGGCGTCATATCAATAAAGTCTATAACGACAAGTCCGCCTAAATCACGTAAACGTAGTTGGCGCGCCACTTCATCAGCGGCCTCGAGGTTAGTGTTTCTGGCTGTTTCTTCAATATCTCCGCCTTTAGTTGCACGGGCAGAGTTGATATCAATGGAAGTTAATGCTTCTGTTGGATCTATAACTATTGAGCCACCAGATGGTAATCTCACTTCACGTTGGAAAGCAGATTCAATTTGGCTTTCGATTTGATAGTGTGAAAACAAGGGGACATCGCCCTGATATAATTTCACTCGGTTCGCAAAATCAGGACGAACCAACTCTATATGTTGTTTTGCTCGTTCGTAGATACTTGGCTTATCAATTAAAATTTCACCAATATCTCTGCGCAAGTAATCGCGTATAGCACGGACAATTACGTTACTCTCTTGGTGTATTAGGAATGGTGCTTTACGCTCATTGGCTGTATCTTCAATACGTTGCCAGTGGGTTACCAATAATTCTAAATCTTCTGCTAGTTCTTCGTATGCTTTACCAACACCTGCAGTGCGGACAATAAGGCCCATGCCTTTAGGCAGGGTAAGCTGATTTAGTGATTGTTTTAGGTCTGTTCGCTCATCACCTTCAATGCGGCGAGATATACCACCTGCTTTAGGGTTGTTTGGCATCAATACCAAGTAACTGCCCGCAAGACTAATAAAGGTTGTTAATGCTGCGCCTTTTTGACCCCGCTCTTCCTTGTCAATTTGAACAATGACTTCTTGTCCTTCCTTGATAACGTCACGTATGTTTGGACGTCCTTCAAAGCGGTAACCTTTTGGGAAGTAGGTTTTTGCAATTTCTTTTAACGGAAGGAAACCATGACGTTCTTGACCGTAGTCAACAAAAGCGGCCTCAAGACTTGGTTCTACACGGGTAATCTTACCCTTATAGATATTTGACTTCTTTTGCTCATGACCTGGGCTTTCAATATCCAGATCGTATAGATTTTGCCCATCTACAAGGGCAACTCGCAACTCTTCAGATTGAGTAGCGTTGATTAACATTCTTTTCATATTGTGTGACTCGACCTTTTGATCGATCACTCAATGCTTACGTATACTTTCCACACACTAAGCCTGCCTCCATGCAGTCTCACGACTATACACAGCAATATTCTACTTAAATGTTCCGGCTAAAAAGTAAAATGCTTTGGTTTTGCTAATAGCACTTTACTATAAAATTCTTTCGATACGTTATCACACGAGTGATCCATCGATAATTATAAATTATTTTTTGTACAGCTCTTTCTTTCTCAACAATACTTTCACGCCTAGCGCGGAATAAAAACGTATTGGAGTGTGCGATGCCTGCTCAATTCTAACGCAATGTATGTCGTTGCTCGTCTGGGCATCTACTTTGCTGTACTCAATCTGTGTAACTCAGTTTTATTTACGCTGGTTACTTCCTTATTTTGACACTAAACCTATGCTTATAGCAAGGAATTAAAAAAATTCATATTTTGCTGTAATTTCCTTTACAATAGAAAACATGAAAAAAGATGAAGCCCCAATACATTCCAGTGTTCGTTTTGTAGAAATTGAAGATGATCTAGCTGGACAAAGAATAGACAACTTTTTACGTACCTTTTTAAAAGGAGTACCAAAGAGTTTAATTTACCGCATTATCCGTAAAGGTGAGGTGCGGGTTAATAAAAAGCGCATTAAACCAGACTATAAATTAGTAGGCGGTGATTTAGTGCGTGTTCCTCCAGTTAAAGTGAGCGAATCTAATTCAGAGTTGCCATCCAGTAAGCTTAATAGTGTACAACGAATAGAGTCTGCGATTATTTACGAGGACGATTGTTTAATTGTTTTGAATAAACCATCTGGTTTGGCTGTTCATGGCGGTAGCGGACTTAGTTTTGGTTTAATCGAAGCACTACGAGCGTTAAGACCCACGGCAAAGTTTTTAGAACTGGTTCACCGTTTGGACAGAGACACTTCCGGTTGTATTTTGGTAGCGAAGAAACGTTCTGCGCTCAAACATTTACACGAGCAACTACGCATGAAAACCGTAGATAAACGTTATCACGCGTTAGTCATGGGCCAATGGCCAGAAGCTCGCCATAAGGTTAAGGCGTCACTGTTTAAAAATACCTTGCAATCCGGTGAACGTATCGTAGTGGTCTCAGCAGACGGCAAACCATCTGAGACCCGTTACCGCGTGTTACAGCGTTTTCAAGACGCTAGCTTGGTAGAAGCGTTTCCGGTCACAGGGCGTACCCACCAAATTCGTGTACATTGTCTACACGCTGGCCATCCAATCGCAAAAGATGATAAATATGGTGATAAAGAATTTGACGCGGCAGTTCAGAAAAACGGTTTGAATCGCTTGTTTCTGCATGCATATAGTATTAGGTTTGAGCACCCTGTGAGTGGTAATTCAGTATCATTTGTCGCGCCACTGGAACCACAGCTGAAGAAATGCTTGAAGGTGATGAGTGAAAAAATGTTTTAAATTGGTGATCTTTGACTGGGACGGTACGGTTATGGATTCTGTTCCCCGTATCGTTTTTAGTATGCAAACTGCTGCTAATGACGTGGCCTTACCGGTACCGTCAGAGCAACAAGTCAAAAATATTATAGGCTTGAGTATGCACGAGGCATTTGATGCTTTGTTTGGTGAAGATAAGCAAAGTTATAAAGCGGATATGGCGGCTGCGTATACTAGTTATTACCTTGGTGAATCAGCGCCAGAAGCCGCAATGTTTGACGGTTTCAAAGGCTTATTAAACCAGTTATCTGCGGCGGGTCTACTGTTAGCTGTTGCAACAGGTAAAACTCGCAAAGGCTTAGAGCGTGTGTTGCAACAGTCGCATAGCCATGAAATGTTTGCCTCAACAATGAGCGCCTGTGATGCCAAATCCAAGCCAGATCCTGAGATGTTACTGAAGATTCTGCAGCAGCTAGAGGTAGCCGCTGCAGATGCAGTAATGGTCGGTGATTCAATACACGACATAAGCATGGCCGTGCAAGCAGGTATTAATGCCATAGGAATTACCCATGGCGCTCACAATCGTGAGGATTTACTTGCGGCAGGAGCTGCCACCACGGTTGATAACCTGACCGAGCTGTCCGCTTTATTAGTCGCCAGCTAGTGATGCCAACAGGTCTAAGTTGTGTTGTCTGAGTAAATCACACAAGGTAATCATAGGTAGGCCGATCAGTGCACTCGGATCCTCACTCTCAATTTTCTTAAATAATGCACTACCAAGGCCTTCACTTTTAAAACTGCCCGCGCAGTCTAATGGTTGCTCAATGGCGACATAGTGCTTAATGTCCAGCTCACTTAACTTTCGGAAATACACGGTGACTGGTAATACACAACTTATTTCAACCTGAGTGTCGCTGTTAATAACGCAAATTCCAGTATAGAAAGTGACTTGATGTCCGGAAAACTGAGTCAATTGCTCAATCGCATTTTCCCGAGTGTGTGGCTTGCCAATGATTTTTTGCTTGAAACTGGCCACTTGGTCACTGCCAATAATGAGAGTATCGGAATACTGATTGACAACGCTTTGGGCCTTGGCACTCGCTAAACGCTTAACAAGTTGCTCAGCAGTTTCATCTGGTAAGGGCGTTTCGTCACATTGGGGAGCCACTGCGGTAAAATCAACCCCTAGTGCTTTAAGTTGTTGACGACGGTACGGTGAAGTAGAAGCTAACACAATATTCATAGTAACCTTGTATATATATTTTATATTTTTGGTGCGATAACTGTAATTAACCCTTGGTTTGGATTGACTATCACAGTAACTCCAGCTATTATGCGCCCGCTATGCAGAAAGTAAAGTTACCAAAACGGTTAGACCCATTTAAATGTGCAGTTCAACGCTCTGAGTACTCTGGTGTGTTTTTTACACGAGAGATGAAGAGGTTTGTGGGCTCCGTGGCGGATTGTGTTGACAGTGTACAAGTAGAAATTGCGTTCAAAAAAGACGAGCAGGGTCTTACGTACTTCGACGGTACACTTGACACATCAGCAACACTTATCTGTGAACGCTGTGGTGGACAAATTGCTCAGCCACTACAGGTATCCTTTTGTTTCAGTCCGGTAAAGGCTGGCGCAGAAGTAGAAGAGCTATCGGATTTTTATGATCCTATCGAGGTCGATGACCAAGGAGAGATCGATATCCTTCAACTTGTTGAAGACGAACTTATTTTAGCATTGCCGCTCGTAGCCTTTCATGCAGAGGAAGACTGCGCAGTTAAGCAAAATGAACTAAGCTTCGGTGATATTGGTGAGGAAATTAAACGTCCAAATCCATTTGCTGTTTTGAAAGAACTTAAGCAAGATCAGGAGTAGATAATGGCTGTACAAAAGAATCGTAAAACTCGTTCAAAGCGTGGTATGCGTCGTTCACACGATGCTTTGACTGGTGCTACTCTTTCTGTTGACCCAACGTCTGGTGAGACGCATCGTCGTCATCACATAACGGCTGACGGTTACTACAGAGGTAACAAGGTTATTTCTGCGTAATAGCAGGAGCAACTGTGGCCACACTAACCATTGCGTTAGATGTTATGGGGGGCGATAACGGCCCCCATGTAACATTAACCGCAGCACTCAAAGCCCATTTTAATTATCCCAATCTAGATTTAATTCTGTGTGGTGATAACGCCGTTATTACAGCTTTTTTGTCACAACACGATGCGTTAGACGATCCCAGATTACAGATCCATAGCACCACACAAACCGTAGAAATGTTTGAACGGCCTTTGTATGCCTTAAGACACAAACCAGATTCCTCCATGCGCGCTGCCATAGAGCTAGTGCATTCCGGTAAAGCCCAAGCGTGCGTCAGTGCGGGAAATACGGGCGCGTTAATGACGATTGCAT
This sequence comes from Alteromonadaceae bacterium, assembly GCA_042091475.1. GTDB lineage: Bacteria > Pseudomonadota > Gammaproteobacteria > Enterobacterales > Alteromonadaceae > CAXRGH01. The sequence continues at coordinate 4,696 of JBELHI010000084.1, read as the reverse complement.
TTTATGTACTTAAAACCTTGCCAGGCATAGACAGACCTGCGCTGATCTCATGTTTGCCGTCAGTAAATAAAAATAAAGTCTACTTGCTCGATCTCGGCGCTAATGTTAATTGTGATTCAGAAACCTTATTTCAATATGCACTCATGGGCTCAGTAATGGCTGAAGAGGTTGAGGGAATCAATAAACCTAGGGTCGCGCTGCTAAATGTTGGTGAAGAACAAATAAAGGGCAACGATCAGGTCAAGCATACATCACAGTTACTGAAACAAAGCAGCGCGATAAACTACATTGGTTATGTTGAGGGAAATGATATATTTTCTGACAAAGCTGATGTTGTTGTGACGGACGGTTTTGTTGGCAACATCGCATTAAAAGCCTGTGAAGGCCTTGGTAAGCTAATTATTGGCGAGGTCAAACGGCTATCAAATAAAAATCTACTCTATAAAGTATTGTCTAAATTGGCCTTACCACTGTTAAAAAGTGTCTACAAACGTGTGAACCCCGACCAGTACAACGGTGCAAGTTTGATAGGATTAAATGGAATTGTAGTGAAAAGTCATGGTAATGCGAATGCTGACGGTATTGGTTATGCTATTGACGAAGCAATACAGGAAGTTGCGCGTCAGGTACCTGAAAAAATTGGCCATAGGGTCGAACAGGTATTGTCATCCCGCGAATAAAGTAGGTATTGTGATCCCGTTTTGGGAAACAGTAATTAGCCAACTCCCGTACGACTGCATCCAACAATTACAAAAAATTATTGAAAAAGAGGATTTATGAGTAAAACTGCGTTTGTCTTTCCCGGTCAGGGCTCTCAAACTGTCGGCATGCTTGCCGACCTAGCCGTTGCTTACCCTGAGGTAGAGGCATGCTTTGCTGAAGCGTCAGAGGTGCTAGGCTATGATTTGTGGGAGTTAACTCAGCAAGGACCAGCAGAAAGTCTGAATGAAACCCACAGGACACAACCGGCGTTACTTGCGGCCAGTGTCGCGGTTTGGCGCGTGTTAGAAACTCAAGGCATCGGCAAACCAGATTTTCTAGCGGGTCACAGTCTAGGCGAATATTCTGCGCTCGTCTGTGCCGGTGTTATTGCCTTTAAAGATGCCATTAGCTTAGTTGAGAAGCGTGGTATCTATATGCAACAAGCGGTTCCTGCGGGCACTGGTGCTATGATGGCCATAATAGGATTGGATGATACTGCGGTTGTAGGGGCTTGCGAGCAAGCAACACAAGGTGAAGTGGTATCAGCGGTGAATTTTAATTCACCAGGGCAGGTCGTTATTGCCGGTAGTAAAGCCGCAGTTGAACGTGCCGGTGTGTTGTGTAAAGAAGCGGGTGCCAAGCGTGCCTTGCCTCTACCCGTTAGCGTTCCGTCCCATTGCCAACTAATGAAACCCGCGGCTGACAAATTAGCTGAGTTATTAGCTGATATAGAGTTCAATAGCCCAAGCATTCCGGTTATTAATAATGTTGATGTTCAACCAGAATTAGATGGCGATGCCATCAAAAATGCACTGATTAGGCAGCTGTATAGTCCCGTTCGTTGGACTGAATCTGTACAATATCTGGTAAACGAGGGCGTCAGTGATGTATTAGAAGTTGGTGCTGGGAAGGTATTAGCTGGTCTCATTAAACGTATTGACAAAACAGTACAATCATCTTCAATAAATACTTTAGCTGGCGTTGAATCAGTTAAGTAATAAAGGACAATTATGTTAGATTTAAGTGGAAAAGTAGCGTTAGTAACAGGTGCAAGTCGAGGAATCGGAAAGGCTGTTGCGTTACAGCTTGTTGCCCAAGGTGCAACGGTTGTAGGGACAGCAACATCTGAAGGTGGTGCCGCCGCTATCAGTGATTACCTCGGCGAAAATGGCAAAGGTATGATGTTAAACGTTGCTGACGATGCCTCGATTGAACAGGTATTAAAGGACATTAAAGACACTATTGGCGATATTCAGATATTGGTTAACAATGCTGGCATCACCAGAGACGGTCTACTAATGCGCATGAAAGACACAGATTGGAATGACATAATGAATACTAATTTGTCATCCGTATTTAAGATGTCTAAAGCCGTATTACGTGGCATGATGAAGAAGAAACATGGTCGTATTGTTAATATTGGTTCTGTTGTTGGTTCAACGGGTAATGGTGGTCAAGCGAATTACGCCGCTGCGAAAGCCGGTGTTATTGGCTTCAGTAAATCAATGGCACAAGAAGTTGCATCAAGAAATATTACCGTTAATGTTGTATCGCCAGGTTTTATAGATACTGATATGACGAACGTATTGACAGATGAACAGAAACAGGCGATTTTCGCCAATATACCGGCTAATCGGTTAGGGGATCCAAAAGAAATTGCCTCTGCGGTTGGTTTTTTAGTATCAAATGAAGCCGCTTACATTACTGGCGAGACGATTCACGTCAATGGTGGAATGTACATGGCCTAGTTAGTAGGGCTCTGGTTGAACGTCGTTTATTTAATTCGTGGTTTGACCAGAAAAAAAATCATTTTCATAGCTTGCATGCAAATAACTTAATGGTAAACTGGCGCAAGTTTAAATTAATAGCGTTAATAAAGGAAAATATAATGAGCACTATCGAAGAACGCGTTAAAAAAATCATTGTAGAGCAACTAGGTACACAAGAATCTGAAGTTAAAGAAGAAGCTTCATTTGTTGATGACTTAGGTGCAGATTCACTAGATACAGTAGAATTAGTTATGGCTCTTGAAGAAGAGTTTGACACTGAGATTCCAGATGAAGAAGCTGAGAAAATCACGACTGTAAAATCTGCAATTGATTACATTAATGCGAATCAAAGCGCTTAATCAATTCTATACAAAAGGCGACTAATACTAGTCGCCTTTTTTTTGTCAAAAATTCATTATTATTCCCATTTGGAGGCATAAAAATGTCAAAACGTCGTGTTGTTGTTACAGGGATGGGCGTAATCTCGCCACTGGGTAATGATACTGTGTCTACTTGGGATGCGGTATTGAAAGGTAAGAGTGGTATTGGTGCTATTACAGCGTTTGATACTGACGGTTTTGCAACAAACTTTGCCGGCGAAGTAAAGGATTTTGATGTAGAAAAATACCTTCCCAAAAAAGATACGAAAAAGATGGATCGCTTTATCCAGTTTGGTATTGCCGCGGGCAAGCAAGCGTTAGCGAATTCAGGACTGGTTATCACTGATGATAACGCGTCTCGTGTTGGTATTGCTGTGGGTTCAGGTATTGGTGGATTGGGGTTAATTGAACAAAACCACGAAAAATTATTATCGTCAGGGCCTCGTAAAGTATCACCATTTTTTGTACCTTCTACAATCACTAATATGATCTCTGGATTTTTGTCGATCATGGAAGGCATCAAAGGGCCTAATCTTAATGTGGTCACAGCCTGTACTACGGGTGTGCACAATTTAGGTATTGCAGCACGAACCATTGCTTACGGCGATGCCGATGCAATGGTAGCTGGCGGCGCAGAATCCACTATAACTCCCCTCGGTATCGCAGGCTTCAATGCTGCCCGCGCATTATCTACCAACACCGACAATCCGCAAGCCGCGAGTCGCCCTTGGGATAAGGACAGAGATGGCTTTGTAATGGGCGAGGGGGCAGCTGTGATGGTTCTCGAAGAGTATGAACACGCGGTTGCAAGAGGCGCAACCATTTATGGTGAGTTGGTTGGCTTTGGCATGAGTGGCGATGCGTATCACATGACATCCCCCCCAGAAACAGGTGAAGGCGCAGCTGCTGCGATGAAAAATGCGCTAAACGATGGGGGTGTTGAGCCCTCACAAGTGGGATATATCAACGCCCACGGTACCTCGACACCTGCAGGTGATATTGCCGAAGTTAGCGCCGTAAAATCAATTTTTGGTGACAGTGCTTATGACGTTAAAATGAGTTCAACGAAGTCAATGACTGGTCATTTATTAGGCGCTGCCGGCTCAATTGAGGCTATTTTTACAGTACTTGCACTGCGTGATCAAATAGCGCCACCAACAATAAATCTAGATAATCCATCTGACGGTTGTGATCTGGATTTTGTTCCTAATACGGCAAGTGAATTATCAACCGAGTACGGCTTGTGTAATTCTTTTGGTTTTGGTGGAACTAACGGTTCAATTCTATTCAAGAAACTGTAATTTCGGTCTTTCTCTGGACTACTGCTAAGTCCGTTTGTTTGTTATAGTGTGGCAAACAAACGGACTTTTTTATTCATGATAATTCCTGATCCTTATGCAACATCAGTTCCCTATGACGACCGTGGTCTGCAATATGGTGATGGTTGTTTCTCTACTGTATTGATTGAACACGGTGTTGCCCAACATTGGCCGTTACACCGACAAAGATTACAGTGGGGATTAGACAAGCTGGCGATAACTGGCGTTGATTTTGACGCAATAGAGCAACACATGCGTCAACAAGCCAACGAACTGGGAGAGGGTGTGATTAAGCTCACCGTCACTCGTGGTAGTGGCGGCAGAGGATACAGTCCGCCGGCGCAAAGCAGACCTCGGTGGTGGTTATCGCAGCACACTATCCCAGACAATTACCGTAGTCTAGCTTGGCGACAGTCGGGGCTAACATTAGGGATCTCATCTGTGCGGTTAGCAAAACAACCGTTATTGGCAGGTTTTAAACATTTAAACCGATTAGAACAAGTGTTGGTGAAACAAGAGATTAGCC
>JBELHI010000083.1:0-9782 GCA_042091475.1 Alteromonadaceae bacterium | reverse complement strand
GGTGATGATGATAGTTCCGCCCTGAACTTTTCGGTTCTAGGGCTCACACTAAACAACGGCACTTCGGATGACACCTTATCTCCCCCCTGTAATCTAATCATGTGATTATCCCGTCTAAAATCATCGCGCTGCCGTTTATCAGTTTGGTCTTGCGACGTTAACAAAAAGACTAACAGGTGAGAATCGTTTTATATTAAACTTAAGCGATACGGTGTGTACTTGACTCACCATTAATTCTATTATTTTACTCTTTACCGCACTTTTGCCATGAAAAAATCAAAAAAAGATCTGCGTAACAAACTTAGAGCTCAAAGACGGGCACTGACGCCACAGCTTCAAAGGCAAGCATCAGACGCACTATTGAATAACGTTATTAAACGCGATGACTTTCAAAACGCAATGCATTTAGCCATGTATTTAGACAATGATGGTGAAGTTTCTATGTCCCAAATCATAGATTATTGTTGGCGTAACAATAAGCAGGTGTATTTACCGGTACTTCATCCCTTTTGTAAAGGCTATCTAATTTTTTGCCGATATACTCCAGACACTGTGATGGTGAACAACCGCTTTGGAATTCCTGAACCCAAGGCCAATTGCGCCACCTTGATACCCGTCAGTCAACTGGATTTAATATTCACCCCCCTCGTTGGATTTGACCAATTAAATCAACGCATAGGCATGGGCGGCGGTTTTTATGACCGTACACTGGCTACTCTGTACAAACACAGTATTCCATCACCCATCATCGGCGTTGCTCACCGTTGTCAGAAAGTGGATTCACTTCCTTGTGAGCCTTGGGATTTAGCCATGAAAGAAATTATTGCGGTATAAATTATTGTTGATTAGTCAACAGATTAGACCCCTTAAACATAGAGTGTTTAGGCAATGCAGGGTATACTCTGAGCACGTTCAAATTTTCACCTAACCTGCCGTTTTATGTGTATTCAAGGATAGTTTGTAATGACCCAAGATGAAATGAAGAAACAAGCGGCTATTGCTGCCATCGATTTTGTGACCACGGACAGTATTATTGGTGTGGGCACAGGTTCAACGGTCAACCACTTTATTGATGCGCTAGCCAATATCAAGCACAAAATTCAAGGGGCGGTGTCAAGTTCCGTAGCTTCAACAGAGAGACTACAGGCCATTGGTATAGAAGTATTTGATACCAATCAAGTGCTTGCGCTTGACCTGTACGTTGACGGTGCTGATGAAATTACCCCCAATAACGAGATGATAAAAGGTGGCGGTGCCGCACTCACCCAAGAAAAGATTGTTGCTGCAATAGCAAAAACCTTCATCTGTATCATTGATGAATCAAAACACGTGGATTGCTTGGGTGAATTTCCCCTGCCGGTGGAGGTGATCCCTGCCGCTCGTTCCTACGTGGCGAGAGAAATAGTTAAACTTGGCGGAGCGCCGGTTTACCGCAATGGCGTAGTCACTGACAACGGCAATGTCATATTAGATGTATACGACCTAAACATTACTGAGCCAACTGTCCTGGAGCAAACACTCAACCAAATTGTTGGCGTTGTCACCAACGGGCTATTTGCGGCCAGAGGCGCAGATATCGTGATCACCGGTACCACAACAGGTGCTCGTATATCTAATAAGCAGAAATAGTACCGCAACAGTTTTAAGCGACTAGAACAAATGTTAGTATGGACGTCTAGAGCGCCATCAATCAATAAGGAGTATGTATGAGTCAGTCAGCCAACCTTCCTTCTCTTGCTAAAGAAAAGATCAAAGTCCTCTTACTAGAGGGTGTTCATCAGAGTGCTGTGGCTTCCTTAAAAGCCAGCGGATATACCAATATTGAATACGTGAAAACCTCATTACCTGAAGCTGAACTGATTGAAAAAATTGCTGATGTGCATTTTATTGGCATCCGCTCTCGTACCCACTTATCTGAAAACGTAATAAACGCTGCTAAGAAACTCGTCGCCGTGGGCTGTTTTTGTATTGGTACCAACCAAGTTGATTTAGACGCTGCTAAGAAGCGTGGTATTCCCGTATTTAACGCACCGTTTTCAAATACCCGTTCAGTGGCAGAATTAGTCCTAGGTGAGATTCTACTATTATTGCGTGGTATCCCAGACAAGAGCGCGAAAGCCCATCGTGGTGAATGGCTGAAAAGTGCCACAGGCTCCTATGAAGCAAGGGGAAAAACCCTGGGTATTATTGGCTACGGGCATATTGGCACCCAGCTGGGTATCATGGCCGAGCACATGGGCATGCAGGTTAAATTTTATGATATTGAAGACAAACTGGTGCTCGGTAATGCGCAGCAAGTTGGCTCTATGACGGAGTTATTAAAATGCGCGGATGTGATTACCTTGCACGTACCTGAAACACCGCAAACCGAGAACATGATCAGCACCGCAGAATTCACCGTGATGAAAACTGGCGTGATATTCATTAACGCTGCCCGCGGCACCGTAGTGGATATTGATGCCTTGTGTGATGCTCTTGAAACCAAAAAGGTCAGTGGTGCGGCTATTGATGTATTCCCTGTTGAGCCAAAGTCTAACAGTGAAGAGTTTATCTCACCACTACGTGGATTTGATAATGTCATTTTAACGCCACACGTGGGTGGTAGTACTCAAGAAGCCCAAGAGAATATTGGCTCTGAAGTTGCCAATAAACTGACTAAGTACAGTGATAATGGCTCTACCTTATCCGCGGTTAACTTCCCGGAAGTATCCTTGCCAGAACATACTGGACGGTCACGTCTACTACACATTCACCAAAATACACCCGGCGTTTTAACTCAAATTAACCAAGCATTTGCTGAGTGTGGAGTTAACATTGCAGCACAATATCTTCAAACCAATGACGCTATAGGTTACGTGGTAATTGACGTTGATAGTGCTGACGCGGAACAAGCTTTACTTCAATTAAAGCAAGTTCAAGGCACCATTAAAACCCGTATTTTGCACTAACAAGGGGTTGCTGTGACCGATAAAAACAATCAATCTGTATTGGGGTTTGATTTTGGCATGAAGAGCATTGGTGTTGCCATTGCTCAATCTGTCACCGGCACCGCTGCACCATTGCAAGCAATCAAGGGCGTTAATGGTATCCCTGACTGGGATATCATTGTGGCGCTTTACGATGAATGGAAACCCGACGCTATTGTCGTCGGTGTGCCACTGAATATGGACGGTACCTCACAACATACCACCTTTGCCGCAAGAAAGTTTGCCAATCGGGTTCAACAAAAATTGAAACATCAAGTGTTTACCCATGATGAGCGTTTAACCACGGTAGAAGCCAAGGCTAGACTATTCGAGCTGGGTGGCGTAAAAAAGCTAACCAAGGGTAAAGTAGACAGCGTCTCTGCATGTTTAATCATTGAGCATTGGTTGGAAAGCCAATAAGCATCGTCTTTTGAATGCTCCTCTTCTTTTTTAGATTGGTTTACCTTTTGGTCACTATAGTTATTAGTTTTTTCACTTACGCTTCTTCAAACTAAACCTGAATCCATGCTGGTAAAGCCCGCAATAGAGCTTTATAAGTCGCCTTGAATAAACAATATCCTGTTTATTTGGATATGTATGTCTACTCAATTTCAAATATAGTCCGAGTCGTTGTCGCTGGCTGGCTATGTTTACCCTTTATCTTCAATTGTAACTTTATGTCTTGAGGGGATTCTGCAAACGCTAATGCCTGCTCTAAAGAGATCACTTTTTGCTGGCACAAATTCAGTAAGCAATTATCAAAGGTACACATACCAACACTTTTAGAAGACTTCATTAACTCGTGTAACTCGTCAATATTATTATTTTGTATCGCCACTTTTACCTTTTTAGTGGCCAGCAACACATCAAAAATAGCGAGGCGTTTGTTGTCTTTTCCCGTGGGGATTAATTGCTGCGCAACAATGCCTTTAAACACCTGACTAAACTCAAATAACATACGTGATTGATCTACCACTGGATATAAATTAATCAGTCTGTGGAGCACACTATCAACATTGATTCCTGAACAGCAAGCAATGACTAAATGACCCGTTAGTGCGAATGCAATGGCGCCTTTCAATGTACTCAGATCACAAATATTGCCCAATACAAGTACGTTAGGCGCTTGGCAAAAAGCGTGTTTAATGCCCAATTCAAAAGACATTAAGTCAGTACCAATTTCACGCTGTATCATGATGCCTTTGTAATTATCTAGCTCGTATTCAATGGGATCTTCTAAGGTCAATACGTGATCATGCTTACTGCGATTGCGGTACATTAATGCCGCAGCCAAACTGGTTGATTTACCGGATTGCGGACCGCCTCCAAATAGCACAAGCCCTGACCTATGGGACATTAGTGAACAAACTGCCTCAGGTAAATTTAACGCCTCAAACTCAGGTAATGTTAGCTTTAAACGCTTAATCATTACCGCTGGCTGTTGCCGCTGCCAAAATACATGACACCTAAAACGTCCATATGATGGCAAGGTCACGGTAAAATGTTGATCGTGATAGTTAAGGAATTCAGCGTGCTGCTGCTCATTCATCAGAACATTAAGTAATGCTTGAGACTGAACTTGATCCCAAGGTTGACCTTGGACTTGATGTAATTCGCCGTGAACCTTCATTTGCACATGGGTACCAGGAATAAGGTACAATTCGGACGCGTCGACTAACAGCATTTGGTCAATAAAACTGCTCAGTAACATGATAACCTCAGTAATTGAGGCTCCCAGCCTTGTGTTTATTAAGCATGTCCTACAATGCTTTTACGACCTCACTCGCCGAAATAATATTTCCACGCACTAGCCCCTGTAATGACTGCTCCATGGTTTGCATACCAAATGTAGCGCCCATCTGCATCACAGAAAACATTTGGGGAATTTTGTCTTCTCGAATTAAATTTCTAATGGCTGGTGTACCAATTAATATTTCAAAACCTGCAACACGGCCACCTTCAATACGTTTTAATAAGGCTTGAGATACCACGGCTCTGATAGATTCAGACAGCATAGAACGTATCATAGATTTTTCTTCTGCGGGAAAAACATCAATCAAGCGGTCAATGGTTTTTGGTGCTGAGCTGGTATGCAAAGTAGCCAACACCAAGTGTCCTGTTTCTGCTGCGGTGATTGCCAGACGAATGGTATCTAGATCCCGTAATTCACCTACCAGGATGATATCAGGATCTTCACGCAGGGCTGCTCTCAACGCATTCTTATAACTACGAGTATGCCGATTGAGCTCGCGCTGATTAATTAAGCACAGCTTGTTATCATGGACAAATTCAATGGGATCTTCAATAGTAATCACATGCTCGCGACGAGTACTGTTAATGTGATCAACCATTGCTGCCAAAGTAGTACTTTTCCCTGAGCCTGTGGCACCTGTCACCAAGATGATACCTGACTTTTGCTTGACTAATTCTTTGACTACTTCAGGAACACCCAAATCATCTAATTGGATAACCTTTTCAGGGATGTAACGAAATACCGCTGCAGGCCCCCTACTCTGTTCAAATACATTAACCCTGAAACGACCAATGCCAGACAGCTCAAATGAAAAATCAATATCCCAATCAGCTTCAAACTCATGCCGCTGCTGTTCGCTCATTATACTATCAACTAAGCCTTTGACCTGTTGGGCAGATAACTCAGCCATTTTCAAACGGCGTATTTCACCGTCCACACGAATTGATGGCGGTAATCCACTGGATAAGTGTAAATCAGAGGCGTTATTGTTAACACAAAAGGTTAAAAGTTCGGTAATATCCATATCTAATGTAGATCTCCGGGTGTTAAGACACAAGCATTATGTCATCAATAGCAGCGAATTTAAGTACAATAAATCAGACGATACAACACTCTGCGCAAATAGTGAATCGTCATCGCAATGAAATTCAACTTATTGCCGTCAGTAAAAAGAAACCTGCCAGCGATATCTTGCAGGCTTATCAGGCTGGGCAACGACATTTTGGTGAAAACTATGTGCAAGAGGGTTGTGATAAAGTCAACCAATTAGCCCATTTAAACGACATAGTATGGCATTTTATAGGTCCCATTCAATCCAACAAAAGCCGTGCCGTCGCACAGGCGTTTGATTGGGTTCACACCATAGACAGAGACAAAATTGCACAACGATTGAATGACCAGCGTTCGCCAGAGTTGTCGCCACTGAATGTCTGTATTCAAGTCAATATTGAACAGGAAAGTACCAAAGCAGGTGTGACAGTTGAACAGGTGCTAATGTTAGCAAATAAGATTGCTACACTACCGCGATTGCAACTGCGCGGTATCATGGCAATCCCGAGTAAACAAGCTACCGCAGAAAAACAGGCCACTGTATTTGAACAAATTAAACAAGCCTACCTACAATTACAACAGCACTACCCCAAGGTTGATACCTTGTCACTGGGTATGTCAAATGACATACAAACAGCCATTGCCGCAGGATCAACCATGATTAGAGTGGGTACCGCTATTTTTGGCCAGCGGACCCCGTAAGGAAACAACGATTATGCAACACAAATTTATTGCCTTTATTGGCGCTGGTAACATGACCCGCAGTATTATTAGTGGCATGGTTAGCCAAGGTTACCCAGCGAACAAAATCATTGCCAGTAACCCTTCTACGCCTAAATTAGATGCTCTATCTAAAGAATTTGGTATTGTCACTACAACAAATAACTGTCAGGCCATTGAACAGGCTGAAGTAGTTGTATTGGCAGTTAAACCACAAGTCATGGAATTAGCCTGTCAGCAATTTAATCATTTACCGCTACAGGATAAAGTATTTATTTCCATCGCTGCCGGACTGCCTATCAGCCGATTACAAGATTTTTTAGGTGCGCCGTTGCCTATTATAAGAACCATGCCCAACACACCGTCGGCCATTGGTTTAGGTATGACAGGATTGTACAGTCCAGCGTCAGTTTCACAGGAGTATCGTCAATATGCCGGCGACCTTCTCTCCATGGTGGGTAAAGTGTTATGGCTAGACAAAGAAGCAGATATTGATGCCGTCATTGCAGCAGCTGGTAGCAGCCCTGCGTATTTCTTTTATATACTTGAATCGATGCAGACTATTTCTCAACAATATGGTTTTAGCCGAGACAATGCAAGGCTCTTGGTTGAGCAAGCGATGCTCGGCGCAGCACAATTAGTGGTTGATAACCCAGATTCATCGTTATCTGAGCTAAGGCAACAAGTTACCTCCAAGGGCGGGGCCACTGCAGAAGCCATTAAGGTATTTGAACAACAGCAGATGGCCAGTATACTAAAGCAAGGTATGGATGCTGCGATTAGCCGCAGCCAAACATTGTCAAAGCAACTTTAGTATGTGACATTAAATAAACGTTATCAGAACATTAAGCTATCGCGAACGGAAAGGACGCAAACATGAATGCTATACAATATTTAATTGGTTTTATTTTCGATTTTTACCTGATGCTTGTGCTATTGCGATTATGGCTACAGTTTGCCAGAGCCGATTTCTACAATCCGTTTAGTCAATTTGTCGTCACTTGCACTCATCCACCATTGAGTGTCATAAGACGTATTATTCCGCCATTCGGTCGCTTAGACACCGCGTCTGTGGTGCTAGCCCTAGTTGTCATATTGGCCAAGTTGTTCATACTCGCTTCCCTACGTGGTGCAGCAGCCGGTGGTGATTGGAATATCTTCCAACAAGTTGATGGTCTAAGTTTAGTTTTCTATTGTTTGTATCAGTTATTGGATGAAGCGTTTAGCTTGGCTATTTTTGTGCTTATTGCTCGCGCTATTTTGAGTTTTGTAAGTCAAGGACAAAGCCCTGTAGAGCACGTATTGGCTCAACTTACAGAGCCTATGCTCGCCCCCATTAGACGACGTCTTCCCCCCATGGGTGGACTAGACTTTTCAATTTTAATCGTCATTGTAGGTCTTACCTTTTTAAGTAAGCTATTTGGTGATCTTCTAATCTAACATAGAGATGATTACACAGGAGTTTCAATGAAGTATGCCATGTTAGCGGCATGCGCTTTACTGTTATTTAGTAATGCAAGTGTTGCTGAGCAAAAACAAGTGCTGGGTGACTGGGACGTACATTACATTGCTTTTAACAGCAGCATGCTAGATAAACAGGTGGCACGCCAGTACCAATTGGTGCGCAGTAAATACAACGGGATTATTAATATTTCGGTGTTAGATAGTGCCACACAAAAAGCCCAGCCAGTGTCTATTATGGGTCATGCCACCAACTTGCTTGGCGTTAAAAAGCGTTTATCATTCAAACAAATCACTGAAGGTACCGCGATTTATTCCTTAGCGCAATTGGGTTTTTACAATGAAGAGAGTTACCGTATAGAGTTAACCATACGACAAGGCAATGAGCAGCAAATATTGAACTTCAAACACAAATTTTACGTTGACTGAACGTCAAATACTGATCATGTGTAGAACGAGTGGTGGGCTGTGTGCCATCACGCCCTTGGCAGCCTGCACCGGGGTAAGTTAATACTTAACTCTACCCCGTATGTTCTATTGTTCTTGTCGTGTAAATACCAAGGTTGTATCTGTGGATTCTGACTGACAGAACTCATAACCATTGGTGTCAAAGTTTTTAAGTTGAGCAATGTCGGTAAGGCGATGTTCAATAATGTAACGGGCCATTAATCCACGGGCTTTTTTCGCATAAAAACTAATAATCTTATACTGACCGTTTTTCTGATCTTTAAACACGGGGGTAATAACCGTGCCTTTCAGTTGTTTGGTTTTAACAGACTTAAAGTATTCGTTGGACGCTAAGTTGACCAATACGCCGTCACCCTGTTCGTCCAACGCTTGTTGAACTGATTGAGTAATGATGTCACCCCAAAATTGATACAGATCTTTGCCGCGGCTATTAACCAATTTGGTACCCATTTCTAAACGATAGGCTTGCATTAAATCCAGTGGTTTTAATAAACCATACAAGCCCGATAATATACGCATGTGTTGCTGTGCAAAATCACAATCATCCTGACTAAAACTAGCCGCATCAAGTCCGGTATATACGTCTCCGTTAAAAGCAAACACAGCCGCCTTGGCATTATCTGGGCTAAAAGGTGCTGTCCATGCAGCAAAACGGTCGGCATTTAAGCCTGATAATTTATCACTGATTTTCATCAATGAGGCAATCTCTGCAGGTGCTAGAGTCTTACATTGATCAATCAACACTTGTGAATGCTCTAATAATGTAGGTTGAGTAAAACTTGGCGTTGGAGCGTCGCTTTCAAAATCAAGGTTTTTTGCAGGAGAAACAACAATTAGCATAGTGTGTACCTTATTTATAGACTCGAGTGTAAGTCATAACAATTCTTTAATGGCAACACTATATCAATCTAGCAGAACAAAAAAAAGCCGACCAAGGCCGGCTTTACATAATTACTAATACTATTTACTTACGACGGCGTCTCATTGCAATCAGTGGTAGCATCAACAGACTCAATACACCACCCATACTACCGGAATCACGCTCTTCAACTTCCGTTGACAATGTGCCTTCAACCATTAGAGTGATTACCGCTTCAGCCTCGGTAAAACCGTCTGAAACTTTGACTTTTGCTTCGGCGTCAATCATCTCACCTAATGCAATAAAGGCATAAGCAGGATGCTGAGGGTCAAAGCTGTAACTGCCATCATCATTTACTACAAAACCAGAGGCTGCTTGAGTCACTTCATAGGTTAATGTGACATCTTCAGCAGCGGTAGTATTAAGCTGACCGGTTACACTTGCCTCTCCTGATTGCACTTGTAATTCAATATTGGCAATCTCTACTGCAATAGCCGGAGCCTCA
>JBELHI010000082.1:0-9824 GCA_042091475.1 Alteromonadaceae bacterium | reverse complement strand
AGGGTATGAGTCATTTGTTCAAGTATTTCTTTAACTGCAAATTCAACATCTTTTTCTGGTAAATGGTTGAGTTTATCGGATAACGACGTAATTAGTTCTGACTTGATCATAAATATCCTCAAGATTCCGTTAATTAAAGTTACCGAGAACTAGAAGTGGCTTGCGCCACTTCTCTCATCCTTTATTCTTCGCCTTTAGCTGCTTTGAAAGCTTCAGCAAATGCGTTAGCAAAACCAACATCTTCCTGTTGATTCACTTTATCAAGTGCTTCTTTCTCTTCAGCTTGGTCTTTCGCCTTAATAGATAAGTTAATAACGCGGTTCTTACGATCAACACCAACATATTTGGCTTCAATCGCATCACCAGCGTTGATTACTTCTGAAGCATCTTCAACACGATCACGTGATAAATCAGCAACTCGGATGTAACCTTCAACTTCTTCTGCAAGGTTGATTTGTGCACCTTTAGCGTCAACTTCGGTAACAGTCCCTTTAACAATAGCACCTTTCTTAAGTTCTGCTAGGTACTTGTTAAACGGGTCCTCTTCGATTTGCTTAACGCCTAATGAAATACGCTCACGCTCTGGGTCAACTTGTAGTACAACAGCTGAAATCTCGTCGCCTTTCTTGAATTCGCGAACAGCGTCTTCTCCGGTTTGGTTCCAAGAGATGTCAGACAAGTGAACAAGACCGTCGATACCGCCGTCTAGGCCAATGAAGATACCAAAGTCAGTGATTGACTTGATCTTACCGCTAACTTTATCGCCTTTCTCTTGAGTTTTTGCAAACTCTTCCCAAGGGTTAGCTTTACATTGCTTAAGACCAAGTGAAATACGACGACGCTCTTCGTCAATTTCAAGAACCATAACTTCAACACTGTCACCCAAGTTAACAACTTTAGATGGGTGTATGTTTTTATTAGTCCAATCCATTTCAGATACGTGAACAAGACCTTCAACACCATCTTCAATTTCAACAAAACAACCGTAGTCAGTAAGGTTTGTCACTTGACCAGTTAAACGAGCACCTTCTGGGTAGCGTGCTGCAATTTCCTGCCAAGGATCACTGCCCATTTGCTTCATACCTAATGAAACACGAGACTTTTCTTTGTCAAACTTAAGTACTTTAACATTGATCTCATCACCAACATTAACGATTTCACTTGGGTGCTTAACACGCTTCCAAGCCATATCAGTGATGTGTAGTAGACCGTCAACGCCGCCAAGATCAACGAACGCACCGTAGTCAGTAAGGTTCTTAACGATACCTTTAACTTCGTGACCTTCTTCAAGGTTTGCAAGTAACTCATCACGTTCAGCGCTACTTTCTGCCTCAATAACTGCACGTCGAGAAACAACAACGTTATTGCGCTTTGCATCAAGTTTGATGACTTTAAATTCTAATTCTTTACCTTCAAGGTGAGACGTGTCGCGAATAGGGCGGACATCGACTAGTGAACCAGGTAAGAATGCGCGTACAGCGTTCACTTCTACAGTGAAACCGCCTTTAACTTTACCGTTGATAACACCTTTGATGGTTTCTTTTTCATCGTATGCTTTCTCTAGCTCTACCCATGCTTCGTGACGCTTCGCTTTTTCACGAGACAAGATTGTCTCACCAAAGCCATCTTCAACAGCGTCTAGGGCAACGTCTACTTGATCACCAACAGCAACTTCTAGTTCACCGTCAATGTTTTTGAATTGTTCTACGGGAATCGCGCTTTCGGACTTAAGGCCGGCATCGACTAAAACAATGTCTTTATCAATTGAGACAACAGTACCTTTAACAATGGCACCAGGGCGGGTTTCGAGTTCAATTAAACTTTCTTCGAACAGTTGAGCAAAATTTTCAGTCATAATAGTATAATTTATATAGTTCTCCATTTGACGATCCTTGCCTAAATGGGGTGGTTAATGTTTATGCGTCATCCTGACACATGCTTTAAAATTAGTTGAGCTTGTTTTTAACAAATTCAACCACTGTTTCAACCACTTGGTCAATTGACAAAGTGGTTGAATCTACTTCAAGCGCCCCTTCTGCAGCTACCAATGGCGCCACAGCACGGTTCATATCACGTTCATCACGTGCTTTTATGTCGCTTAAAATCTCTACAATATTAACATCAACGCCTTTTTCTTTCAACTGATTGAAGCGGCGTTTGGCCCTTTCTTCAGCGCTGGCTGTTAAAAATATCTTTGCATGTGCGTGGGGGAAAACAACGGTGCCCATATCGCGTCCATCGGCGACCAGACCGGGACTCTCAGCGAACGCCCGCTGACGCATCAACAGCGCTTCACGAACCGCTGGCAAAGCAGCTATTTTTGACGCCAAAACACCAATTTCTTCACTGCGAATTTGTTGTGTAACGTCTTCACCTTCAAGAACAATTGCGTTGCGCCCGTCCTTGACTTCAAAACTCACATCTAGAACTGCCGCTAACGGCGATAAACCAGGCTCGTCATCTGCGCTTATATTATGCCATTGAGACGCAACAGCCATGACTCTGTAAATAGCACCACTATCAAGAAGAAGATAACCTAGTCTACTCGCTAGCAAGGCACTTACTGTGCCTTTGCCCGCACCACTGGGTCCATCAATAGTAATTACTGGGGTCATATTGCCTACCTTTACTGATGAATTCGCGGTGCATTATACTGATGTCTGGTGCTATAGCAATCATTGTACATGATATATTTGTGTACCTTTTTCTACGCTACTTGATGTATAGCGAAGTAAAACGTTTAAAATAATCCGGAAACGTTTTTGCCGTGCAGTCAGGGTCATTGATTGTTACCGCAGTATCACTTAAAGCCACCAATGAAAAACACATGGCAATGCGGTGGTCGTTATAAGTATCTATATCAACATGCTTTAAATTTTCTGTCGGTGTAATACTGATATAGTCATGGCCCTCTACCACAGAGGCACCAAGTTTTTTTAACTCTGTTGCCATCGCGGATAGTCGGTCTGTCTCTTTAACTCGCCAGTTATAGATGTTGCGTAAGGTTGTCTTGCCGTTGGCAAATAAGGCCGTTGTCGCCAGTGTCATTGCAGCATCTGGAATGTGGTTCATGTCCATATCAATACCCTGTAACTGAGATGAAGTCACTTCAATATACGTATCCCCCCACTCAACCTTAGCGCCCATCGCTGTCAATGCATCAGCGAAGCGGATATCTCCCTGGATACTTTTTTTACCAACACCATTCACCCGAACCGTACCGCCTTTAATAGCACCGGCAGCAAGAAAATAAGACGCAGACGAAGCATCACCTTCAACTAAAAACGTACTTACCGATTGATAAGTTTGGTTACCTTTAACATCAAAGCTATCAAAGTTATTGTGACTGACATCAATACCGAATTGTGCCATTGTCTTCAAGGTTATATCGATGTAAGGCTTGGACACTAACTCACCAGAGATCTTTATGCCTGTATTAGACGACAATAAAGGACAAACCATCAATAAAGCGGTTAAGAATTGACTAGATACACTACCATCAACCGTGACTTGACCACCATTGAGAGGTTGGCCAATAATTTTAACCGGTGGATATCCATCATTTTTGAGATATTCAATATTAGCTCCCAGCTGACGTAATGAGTCTACTAATGCACCAATGGGGCGCTCTTCCATTCTAGGTTCACCGGTTAAAACAAACTCGCCTTCAGAAAGTGCGAGTGCGGCACACAATGGGCGCATTGCGGTACCCGCATTGCCAAGGTATAGTTCTGTGGTTTCAGTCACCGCAAAACCTCCTGCCAAGCCCTTTACCCAACACTCGGTTTTATCCTCAGACAGACGATAACTAACCCCTAACTTTGTCAATGCAGACAGCATATGCTGGATATCATGACTATCAAGTAAATTCGTTAAGTGTGTCTCCCCCTCGGCTAATGCTGCAAGTAACAAGGCTCTATTCGACAAGCTCTTTGAACCAGGAACAGTGACTGTACCATTAACTTGCGAGATGGGTGCTAAAGTGATTTGTTCCATTATCCGTGCTTCCTTTCAAACTCTTTCATGCAGTCAACTAACGCAGCTACGCCACTTAACGGCATAGCATTGTAAATACTGGCGCGCATACCGCCGACCATACGATGACCTTTAAGGGCTGTTAAGCCCTGACTTTCAGCATACGCCAAGAAATCACTATCTAAACTCGCATCGGCAAGTTGAAACGGTACATTCATGCGAGAGCGATAAGGCTTATCAATGGTATTGCGATAAAAATCTGACTGGTCAATACACGCATACAATAAGTCAGATTTTTGCTGGTTGATTTTTGCTATATTTGCAACCCCGCCTTGTTTTTTTAGCCACTGAAAGACTAGACCTGAAAGGTACCAAGCAAACGTGGGTGGCGTGTTATACATAGAGCCATGCTTATTTTGTACTTCATAATTCATTACTTGTGGTGTATCACTACGTGCATTGCCAAGTAAATCATCTCTGACAATCACAATACTCAGCCCTGATGGACCTATATTTTTTTGTGCCCCGGCATAGATAAGGCCGTATTGGTTGATATCTATTTCTCGAGACAAAATACAAGACGACATATCGGCAATAACCGGTGCGTTACCAATATCAGGAACCTCTGTAATTTCAAATCCATCAACGGTTTCATTTGGACAATAGTGAAAATACTTTGCTTTATCGGAAACTGCCCACTCAGAGACGGGAGATAACGTGGTGATGCCATCATCATTCTTGTAACTGCCACCAACAACATGAGCGTTAATATAATTATTACCCTCTTGCACAGCGCCCTTTGACCAAGACCCCGTCACTAGAAAGTCAGCTGAATCAGTACTAGCGGTCAAATTCATTGGGATAGCCGAAAATTGACCACGACCGCCACCGTGCATGAATAATACTCGGTAATTAGCTGGGACGTTTAACAACTCTCTCAGATCATTTTCTGCCGTTTCTGCAACATTCATAAAAGCGGCACTGCGATGGCTCATTTCCATCACCGAACAGCCATTCCCTTGCCAATTAAGCAATTCGTGCTGTGCTTGCTCCAGTACCTCTGACGGCAGCATTGCAGGCCCAGCACTAAAATTATATACCCGTTCCATAAAACACCATTCTTTCCGTTAAAACAAAACAAGCGACTAAAAGAGCCGCTTGTCTACCACATCATTTAAAGGTGCGTCACACACCTTTACCATGTTATTAGGTATCGTCGCTAGGCTCGACTACTGTTTGTTCAGCAGCGTCAACATCAGCATCTATTTCATCATCGGTATCCGGTAATTCTTCAATACGTTGTACACCCACGACCTTTTCATCTTCAGCCGTTCTGATTAAGCGAACGCCTTGAGTGTTTCTTCCAACAACGGATACTTCACTGACACGAGTTCTAACTAATGTCCCTTGGTCGCTAATCAGCATAATTTCATCGTCGCTACTGACCTGAACCGCACCAACTACCGCACCATTTCTCTCTGATACTTTAATTGACACAACCCCTTTAGTGGCTCGACTCTTGGTTGGGTAATCTACCAAAGGTGTACGCTTACCAAAACCATTTTCTGTCGCTGTTAACACTTCACCGTCACTCTGTGGGATAATTAACGACACAACGCGTTGCCCATCTTCTAGGCGTATACCTCTAACACCCGTCGCTGTTCGCCCCATGGCTCTGACATTCTGCTCCTCAAAACGAACAACTTTGCCCGCATCAGAGAACAACATCACTTCACTACTGCCGTCAGTTAAGTCAACGCCAATAAGTTGGTCACCATCATTTAAGTTAACCGCAATAATACCGTTGGCACGTGGACGAGAATATTGTGTTAGCTCTGTTTTCTTCACCGTACCATTGGCTGTTGCCATAAATACGTATTTGCCTTCTACAAATTCTTTAATTGGTAGGATCGCAGTGATTCTTTCATCGTCTTGCAACGGCAAGATATTGACAATAGGTCGTCCTCTAGCGTTTCTGCTTGCTAGTGGCAGTTGATACACTTTAAGCCAGTACATTCTACCCAAGCTAGAGAAACACAAAATGTGATCATGGGTATTCGCTACCAACAATTTCTCTATAAAGTCTTCATCCTTCATACGCGTGGCAGACTTACCTTTACCACCGCGACGTTGCGCTTCGTAGTCAGACAATTTCTGATATTTTACATACCCGCTGTTAGACAAAGTCACAACAACGTCTTCTTGCTCAATCAAATCTTCAATATCAATGTCATGAGAGGCTGCAGTAATTTCTGTGCGACGCTCATCAGAGAACTCGTCTTTAACCTTGACTAGCTCTTCTTTAATAACATCCATTAAACGCTCAGGTGAGCCTAGAATATAAAGTAGCTCAGCAATTACGTCTAATAACTCTTTGTATTCAGATAGAATTTTTTCGTGTTCAAGGCCGGTTAACTTATGTAAGCGCAATTCCAAAATTGCTTGTGCTTGTGTTTCTGTCAAATAGTATTTGCCATCAACAATTCCAAACTCTTGCTCTAAGCCGTCAGGGCGTGCCGCATCGTCACCGGCTTTTTGTAACATTTCAGCTACGTCACCTAAATTCCAACCTTGGCCAATTAATGCCTTTTTAGCATCCGCAGGGCTAGTAGACGCTTTGATCAACTCAATAATTGGGTCAATGTTAGCGAGGGCGATAGCCAAACCTTCAAGAATGTGAGCACGGTCACGAGCTTTTCTAAGTTCAAATACTGTCCGTCTTGTAACCACTTCGCGGCGGTGCAATATAAATGCTTCTAAGGTCTCTTTAAGGTTAAATACCTTAGGCTGGTTATTATCCAGTGCCACCATGTTAATACCAAACACTGTCTGTAATTGTGTTTGCGTATATAAATGGTTAAGTAAAACTTCACCGGACTCGTTACGTTTTACTTCAATGACAATACGCATACCATCTTTGTCTGATTCGTCGCGTAAGGCGGAAATACCTTCAATTTTCTTTTCTTTTACCAACACAGCTATCTTTTCTATCAAGCGAGCTTTGTTTACCTGATACGGGATTTCAGTAACAATGATGGTTTCTTTACCTGAATTTTCTACTTCGATGTCCGCTTTGGCTCGCATGTAGATTTTACCACGGCCAGTACGGTAGGCTTCATCAATACCTTTACGACCACTAATTAACGCTGCCGTTGGGAAATCTGGGCCGGGGATGTAGTGCATTAATTCGTCAATTGAAAGATCAGGGTTTTCTATCAGCGCAATACAACCACTAACGACTTCACCCAAGTTGTGGGGCGGAATATTAGTTGCCATACCAACGGCGATACCAGAAGAACCATTAACTAGTAGGTTTGGAACTTTGGTAGGTAATACATCTGGGATATGTTCTGTACCGTCATAGTTAGGCACGAAATCAACGGTTTCTTTTTCGAGATCAGCGAGCAATTCATGGGCAATTTTTGCCATTCTCACTTCGGTATAACGCATCGCCGCAGCTGAATCACCATCAACAGAGCCAAAGTTACCTTGTCCATCTACCAACATATAACGCAACGAAAATGGTTGAGCCATACGTACAATAGTATCGTAGACCGCGGTGTCACCGTGTGGGTGATACTTACCAATGACATCACCTACCACACGTGCAGATTTCTTATATGGCTTATTAAAGTCATTTTTCAATTCGTGCATCGCAAATAATACGCGTCTATGTACCGGTTTTAGACCATCACGGACATCTGGCAATGCGCGCCCTACAATTACACTCATGGCATAATCTAGGTACGAATTCTTTAGTTCTTCTTCAATGTTGATAGGAAGAATGTTGTTGGCTTGATCACTCATATTCAGCCTGATCCCTATTATTATTATGATAATCTGATATGACATCCATGCTTTGCATCTCTGCGTCGCTCAATATCACGAAATAGTTGTCCTAATATACTATCACTTAAAGGTGTAAATAAATAGGCGGTGTAAACGACTGATTGTTATTTAAACAAATATTGCATAATTACTAGCAAACGATACTTTATTGTCCTGCCCTAGCTGTTTATACTGCCCATGTTAAATATGAAACGGACACGGAATACAATGCCTGCGAAAAACAATGTTGATGATAGTGAAATCGAAAAGTTTTCCAATCTCGCTTCACGGTGGTGGGACAAACAGGGGGAATTCAAACCTCTACATCAGATAAACCCTCTAAGACTCGATTTTATTAACCTTCACTGTGATGGATTATTTGCCAAGCGTGTAATAGATATAGGCTGTGGTGGCGGTATATTAGCTGAGAGTATGGCAAAATTAAAAGCTGATGTAACCGCAATAGACCTTGCTGAAGCATCACTAGAAGTCGCTCGGCTACATGCTTTGGAATCAGACTTATCAATTGATTATCAATGTATACCCGCAGAACAAATGGCGCAGCAACATCCCCAAGGTTTTGACGTAGTCACTTGTTTAGAAATGTTGGAACATGTACCAGACCCAGCATCTATCGTCAGCGCTTGTGCTCGCTTAGTTAAACCTGGAGGGTACGTGTTTTTCTCCACCCTAAACCGCAATACCAAGTCCTATTTAATGGCGATATTAGCGGCTGAAAAAGTGTTTAAATTAGTACCCGATGGTACTCACGATCATGACAAGTTTATCAAGCCTAGTGAATTATTGTCTTGGATTAGGCAAACTGATTTACAACCTCAACACGCCACGGGTCTTCATTTCAACCCCTTCAAGGGTGACTACTATCTATCTGACAGCAATATTGATGTTAATTACCTTATTTGCTGTCAACACAGCGGAGAATAACTAATGCATCAAGCTGTTTTGTTCGATCTTGATGGTACCTTGCTCGATACCGCGAGAGACCTGGGTAACGCGTTAAACACGTTACTAGTTGCTGAAGGACATAAGCCACTCGATTATGACGAATATCGCTGTGCTGCGTCAGACGGTGCAATGAAGCTTCTTGAACTTGGATTTGGCGAGTATTGGGCCACAATGGATCAAACGGTTTTTAGGCAGCGTTTCCTAGATGCGTATCAAAACAATGTGGCCACAGATACTTGCTACTTTGACGGCGTGATTGAATTACTTGAAACACTGAATCAACGGAAAATACCTTGGGGAATCGTCACTAACAAACCAGGGTATTTAACGGACGCGTTGATTCCGCACTACCCACTACTGGCAGCGTGCACTTGTATTGTTTCTGGTGATTCACTGCGAGATAAAAAACCTAACCCAGGGCCATTGATCTTCGCAGCAGGAAAATTAGGCGTATACCCACAACACACCATTTACTTGGGCGACGCGCAACGGGACATACAAGCAGCTAACAGCGCACATATGACGAGTGTTGTAGCATCATACGGTTATATTCCAGATATTCTTGATACAAGTAGTTGGCAGGCAGATCATTTGATAGCACAACCAACTGCACTATTAAATTACTTATAAATAAAAAATTATGTATATTAGTAAGGGGATTTATTGTTTAATAAATATTCGCTTAATTTAATTTATTTTTTTAGTCCAAGCTCTTGATTTCCGATAAAACCGATGAATTCAACATCGGCACGGTAAGCCAGTACTAACCGTATTTTTGACCATCCTATTTTAACGCAAAAATCACTATATATTGGGTTGCATTTAACCTCAAACCCCATTATCTTGTGTTTACCAACTCAATGAAGAACTAATCCAATTCGGCGCGATTTGGGTATTACATTCAGCAATAATAAAAACGGTTAATTAATAATGAACAACAATATTCTTGTCAGTAAACGCAATGGAGAGACTGAAGCTCTAGACTTAGAAAAAATTCATAAAGTCGTTACATGGGCCGCAGAGGGATTAGAGAATGTGTCAGTTTCACAAGTTGA
>JBELHI010000081.1:0-9846 GCA_042091475.1 Alteromonadaceae bacterium | reverse complement strand
CCATGTAACGAAAAGCAGTTCTCTTTTGCCACTTCAGGCATAACATCAAGAAGTAATTTAACTTGTTGAGCATAATTTTCAATCATGTGTGATTTTCCAGCTCTTTTGGGACTGTTATTTGATACTTGGGTATATACAAGCCATCAGAAACTATCTGCCGCTTTCCTTTGCCAAGATCTATTTTGTCTTGATTGATATACGTCAACCAGTCATGACCTGCTTTGTCGGCCAAGTATAGAAATAATCGTTTAACTTTAATGGAAGAGCAGCTTTCTAATAACTTTTGTGCGATGCCCGGACGTATATTGTTTAGCCCTTCCATTAACTCATATACTTCGATTAATGGCTGTTTATTTGGGGCTAAATATAGACACTCCATTATGGCACGAACAGGACTAGATATTTTTATAGCAAATGACTTATGTTGATACTCCGTCATACCAAGACCGGCAGGTAAAAATGATGATGCATTATTTTCCAGTGTTACTTCCCAGTCACATTTTTTGAACCAAGAGGGCAACACTTCAGATTTGGCTGAAAATAATTGTGCCTTTTGAGTAGAGAACTCTAGATAGTGTGATTTACCTTGCAGTATTAAAGCTGTCTTGGCGGCAGGGTGAACAGATAAATTCAGTTGAGTTTGTAGGGTTTGGATTCCTCCCAGATAATCAACAGTATCCTCATTACGTATCAAGGCACCTCTGCCAAATGAATTGAACCATTGACTTTTTTTATACCGGTCTTGTAACTGTAAACTATAACCTTGCTCTAGCAACCATGAAGAGGTCAGTACAATACCTTTAGGTGCTATAGAAAGTAGGTGGTTTATTTTACTTTGATTTTTTATACTCATAATATAAAAATAACGTAAATTTTAAACCTTGGCAACTTAAAGGGTTTAAAGTTAATTGAATAGTTATACTAATAGTAGATTTTTAATGGTAAATATAAACTATTTGATTTCTATTTCGGTGGTTAAAAACCTACTTTTTCTTGTTGAGCTGTTTAAATAGAGCCCGAATTTGTTTACCCCTAACGACAATTTCCAATAAACAAAACAAAGAACACGAAAAACCCTTATAAATTGCGATAAATCACCAAACTATCACCTTGTAGACGTTATTCGCTTGTTTTAGCCTACTTAAACCAGTGTAAGTGACTGTATTAATTGTATTTTCCTGCGGTTTTGACTCGCCCGAAGCAACTCAAACCTTATACAAATCAACAGTTTGAATCACAAGGT
The DNA here is from genome assembly GCA_042091475.1 of Alteromonadaceae bacterium. Lineage (GTDB taxonomy): Bacteria > Pseudomonadota > Gammaproteobacteria > Enterobacterales > Alteromonadaceae > CAXRGH01. The sequence goes on along the minus strand of JBELHI010000081.1, from coordinate 8,603 downwards.
GACAAAAAAACGGGATCAATAGATCCTGAATTTGTTATTAGCCCACTATTAGGCTCCTTTTGGTTTGAGTTTCCGCTTCCGCTTATTATTATTTCTACTGTTCCAAAAGAACACAATTTTCGCAGCCCGCCAACCAGTTCTTTAAGCAATTATTTGCGTGAGGCTATGGCGTTCTCCTGGCGCTAGGGCGATACCTTGCGTTACCGCCGTTTCTACACACAGCATGTGCTGGAAGCTGTCATCTGCCATGTCTACCATTGTGATTGACTTTTGTTGCCATGGGTTCCATACCACCAGACTGTCATGACCGTCGGAGTAGATGAGGGTTGAGTGGTTTGGATCCTGCTGTTCTATTGCCGCTTTGTCAGCGGTGCACAAATGCACCCGGTCTGTTTCATCAGTAAAGCGATAGGGCAGTGGTGTGTTAGCTGTGGCAAAGCCTTGGCATTTGTCTTTGTATTGGCCGTATATACCCATTAGTTCAGTCGTGTGAATGTCGTCTACTGCAAAGTAACTGTGGAGTGCGCCAGTGAAGGTTTGTGGTGCTGAGCCTGTATTGGTGGTTTGTAGTTCCATTACTAATTGTTGGCCAACGGTGATCACTAAACGCGCTTGTAGGTCAGGGTTATACCCCACGCAACTTTGTAATGTGTTGCTATTAATGGGAGACAATACTAGGGTGATGCTGGCGTCTGTGTTAATCAGTTGCTGTTCTAATTGCCAGGTGATTTTTCGCACATAACCGTGGGCGGGGTAATCTGGATTATTGTGGTCGCCAAACCAAGGCCAACAAATAGGTACGCCACCCCGAATAGAAGCCTTGCCGTCTTTGATGGCATTGGGACTCATAAATAGCCGTTGACGTTGATCACTGTTAGGTTGGAAACCCGTAATGTGAGCGCCGAAGGTGGTCATAGTTAAGGTTGAGTATGGGGTTTCAACGGTGAGCCACTCTACGTTATTCGTCGTTGTGGAAGTGACTGTTGGGGCTTGAAGTTCTGATTGCTTGTGTACGTTATCCGCATCAGTGACGTCCATGATAACCTTACTCCTTGTGTGTTCGTTATATTTTGTGTGTCAATTCTATCAGTCTACGAGTTTAACAATAAAATGGCTAAGTGACAGTGCCGATGGCAAAAAAAAATCCAGTGACTAGCACTGGATTTTAACGCTTGCTTGCTCTGGGGTATTAGCTCCCTCAGCAATAAACAGTGATTATAGCGACAACCAGTATTGTGCGTTGTCTAGCATACGGTTACTGAAACCCCATTCGTTGTCATACCAGCTCATGACTTTGACTAGGCGACCAGACACTTTAGTCTGGGCTGCATCAAATACTGAAGAGTATGCAATGTGGTTGAAGTCTACCGATACTAACGGTTGCTCATTGACGTTAAGTACTTCACTCATTGGGCCTGAGGCACAAGCGTCAGCAATGATTTGATTGACTTCTTCAACGCTTGTGTCACGACCGGCAACAAAGTTTAGGTCAACGAGTGATACGTTCAAGGTAGGTACGCGAACTGCCATGCCGTCAACCTTGCCTTTCAAACCAGGGATAACGAGACCAACGGCTGCTGCTGCGCCTGTCTGAGTTGGGATCATTGAATGCGCTGCTGCACGTGCACGGTATAAGTCAGTGTGATAAACGTCGCTTAAACGTTGATCATTAGTATAAGCATGGATAGTGGTCATTAAACCATTTTCAATGCCTAATGCGTCGTGCAGTGGCTTAGCAATAGGTGATAAGCAGTTAGTGGTACAAGATGCGTTAGAAACAACTGTCATGTCACCCGTTAATACGTCGTGGTTAACACCGTATACTACAGTTGCGTCTACTTCTTTACCTGGTGCAGAAATAAGTACTTTACGAGCGCCTGCTTCAATGTGCTTACCAGCTGTTGCTTTAGTAGTGAAGAAACCAGTACATTCAAATACTACATCAATGTTCAAGTCTGCCCAAGGTAACGCTGCTGGATCACGCTCTGACAAAGTGACAATTTTGTCTTTGCCAATGTAAATGGCGTCTTCGTCGTGGCTGACTTCTTCACCAAAACGGCCGTGCGCGGTGTCAAATTTAAGAAGGTGTGCATTGATTGCTGCGTCGCCTAAATCGTTGATTGCAACGATCTCTAAATCATAGTTTTTTTCTGATTCGTACAAAGCACGGACAATATTACGTCCGATGCGGCCAAAGCCGTTAATTGCTACTCTGATTGCCATGACATTACCTGCTATCTTTATTATGTAATTTAATTACGAAAATTATGCGCCCGTTTTTTATAAAAAGCAAGTTTTCAACCCTATATGTTGTTTAATTACATTCATTATTTTTTTAATTGGTATTTAAGTTCACGAAAACATTGGTTTTTATGTATACTGCAGTGCAATTTTTGCAGACAAAGAGAAGGCTAATGACTGACACTACCGCATTATGTGATATTGGGTTTATTGGATTGGGCGTCATGGGTAAAAACCTAACGCTTAACTTGGCTGACAACGGTTACAAGATTGCCTGTTTTGATCTTGACCACAGCAAAGTTGACGCTATTGTGGAACAAGACAAAAAAGAACGTGGTGATCAGCCACCCAGAGTCTTTCCTTGCACTTCTTTTACTGAATTATTGAGTATGGTTAAAGTACCGCACTTGATTATTCTTTCTGTCCCCGCTGGCGACCCTGTTGACCATGTCTGTGAACGTTTAATTGATGCGGGTATTAGTGCCGACGATATTGTGGTTGATACCGGTAACAGCTTATGGACCCACACCGTAGAGCGCGGGGCCAAATACAAAGGTAAGTTTTTATTCTTCTCAACTGCTATTTCTGGCGGTGAAGTGGGGGCGCGCTTTGGTCCTTCGTTAATGCCTTCCGGTGACCCCTATGCGTGGACGCGCCTTGAACCCGTGCTGCAGTCAATTGCCGCTAAGGTAGATCCTGAAACAGGGCAGCCGTTAGAATCGCGTGTACCAGGGCAACCTGTCAAACACGGTGATCCGTGCGCGACTTATATTGGTCCATTGGGTGCCGGCCATTACGTTAAAATGGTACATAACGGTATTGAATACGCAGACATGCAATTGATTTGTGAAGCTTATCAAATTATGCGCGAAGGCCTGCAGCTAGACACCAATACCATTGCTAAGATTTTCCGTGAATGGAATGAAGGCCCGTTGAACAGTTACCTGATTGAAGTCAGTGCGGAAGTCCTTGAGCACACGGACCCAATATCGGGTGAACCGTTAGTGGATAAGATTTTAGATCGCGCCGGACAAAAAGGCACTGGCTTGTGGACCGCTGTTAATGCGTTGCAAGTGGGCAGTCCAGCACAAACTATTACTCAAGCCGTATTTGCACGTAGTATTTCTAGTTTTAAAGACGAGCGTGTATTGGCTTCTCAGCAATTATCTGGCCCTGATAAAGAAGTATTGTCTGACGCTGAGAAACAACAGGTCATTGATCAATTACGAGACGCTCTATATTGTTCTAAAGTGTGTGCTTACGCGCAGGGGTTCCAGCTGATGGATATTACCTCACAAGAGCAGGGATGGTCACTGGAGTTTGCAGAAATTGCTAAAATTTGGCGGGCAGGTTGTATTATTCGTGCGCGCTTCTTGCAGTCAATTACACAAGCGTATCAAGAATCTGACGACTTACCGAACCTGTTGTTAGCACCGTATTTTGCTGACAAAATTACCTCGCTTCAACACAATTGGCGTCATGCTATCGCAAAAGCCACTATTTGGGGTATTCCTTGTGGTGCTATGTCGTCAGCACTCAACTACTACGATGCTTATCGCAGTGAAGTATTGCCAGCTAACTTACTACAAGGCCAGCGTGACTTCTTTGGTGCCCACACCTTTGAACGCACTGACCAGCCTCGCGGTAAAATGTTCCACGTTGAGTGGAGTGATCCTGAGCGTCCCATGGTAAAAATCAAACCGTCTAAAAAGTAGTATTGACTGACTTTAGTCAAACACGCAAAAGCCGAGATTTTTCTCGGCTTTTTTGTTGTTTTTGAGTCCGCATTGTTTAGTTAGTGTCTTTCGACAGATTAGGTGATACGTTTCTTTAGCGACAGTGTATACAAATTATCTGAAATAATTTGTCAGTGTCCAAGGTCTTTGTAAGGGACTGTGCAAAAGAGGAAAGTATTAATGACAATACGCGTTAGCCAAAATGAAGTGAAATATCCATCCACCTTTAATTTCCGTTACTTTGTAAGCTACTGTACAGGGGTAGCCTTAACCGTAGTCTTTTTGATGACGTCAATGGCAAGTGTCGCAGCAACAGCCAAAGTGACAGCGGCGAGCACTAGCAATGACCATCAGACCTTAGTCTTGGGGTCGGGCTGTTTTTGGGGTGCTGAAAAACGTTATCAAGCGTTACCAGGGGTCATTGATGCTGTGTCAGGCTATGCCGACGGTCGCGGTGTAGCGGCGACTTATCGCGAAATCACCAAGTACAAGCACAAATTTAACAGTGATAATCACGCTGAAGTGGTGCAAGTGACTTACGACCCTGCTGTCTTATCCACTGCGGCACTGTTGCAACATTTCTTTGAGAGTCATGACCCCACCCAGAAAAATCGTCAAGGTAATGATGTGGGTACGCAGTATCGTTCTACCATTTTATTCTCAACAGACGCCCAGCAACGCGTTGCTCAACAGTTGAAAGCACAATTCCAAGGGCTATTGACCACCGCAGGCTATGGCGCCATTCAAACGTCCATAAAGCCATTAGAGCAGTTTTACAAAGCAGAAGAATATCATCAGGATTATATTGCTAAAAATCCAAACGGCTATTGCCCTGACCATTCAACCGGCGTGGTGTTTACCACTGCTGAAAAGTCACAGTCGCAACTAGCCGCTAATCAAACACCCAAAGACCAGCGTTTAGATAACACGTTATTAATGACAGGTAAGCACATTGTGATGATTGATAACCGTAATTATTGTCCTTACTGTGAAAAGTTTAAGCAGGAAGTGGCTAATGATTACCAAGGTACAATCCCAATGCACTATCGCTACAACGACCAGCTTGATGGATTAACCGTTACTACTGACACCAGCGCAACGCCAACATTACTGTTTCTGCAAGACGGTAAAGAAATACATGGTGCAAGGGGTGCGTTAAGCGCAAAAGACTTCTACAAACTATTAGGATACTTTAAGTTGGGCGCCGGCGAAGCCTTTGACGTTGCTTTTGAGGAGGGTACTGACGCCCGTTTTTGTAAGCAATATGAGCTGTTCAAAAATACTGGTGACGGGGTATTTATTGACCGTGTTAGTGGGGTTGCTTTATTTGACACTCAACACCGATTCAATTCTGGTACGGGTTGGTTGTCTTTTACCAACCCAATCGCTGGCACTGTTTATGAAAAGGCTGATAACCGTTACGGTATGACGCGTACTGAAATTCGCTCGGTTGTCTCTGACATTCATTTAGGCCACGTTTTTAATGATGGTCCTAATGGGACGAAACGTTATTGTATCAATGCCACAGTGCTAGAATTTGTTGCCCGAGCGGACGTTCTTGCCAGTAATACCAGCCAGTAATATAAGTTAGTCGTTACTAGCCCCCTCTGTGATATACCAACAACAGCGACTTTGCTTGTTCAAACGATGTTGTTGGCCTACTCTGACAATAGTCGCTGCGAATACATCTAATAGTGATAAAAAAGTAGACTTTGTTATCAAATAATATGTTTCTTGTGTATTCTTACTGGCTCAATTTTTATGTTACATTACAAACACATAAATCACAGGGGATATGTCCCCTGACGTTTTCTATTGATAGTTAGGAGGCACGTTGGACATTCATATTTTACCTCATGAACCATGCCCGTCAGGCGTTTTAGATGTATTACTACAATTAAGGACTCAATTTGACCGTGCTAGTTTGAGTCAACAGATCAGCCAGCAACAAGGTTTGGGCTATCAATTGGTGTTTATCAAGTCCAATGACCGTATTCTGGCGGTGGCGGGTTTTCGCATCAGTGAAAATCTAGCCTGGGGAAAGCATTTATACATTGATGATTTTGTGACTAACGGTGACTGTCGCTCTACTGGTGTGGGACAGCATTTTATGCAATGGTTCAAAGCGTATGCGCGGCAGCAAGGCTGTCAGCAAATACATTTGGACTCAAGTGTTCAGCGATTCAAAGCACATAAATTTTATTTACAACAAGGCTTTAACATAGCGAGCCATCATTTTGTACTACCTCATACCGCTGAAAATCAGAGCGTCTAATTAACGGAAACGCAATAAACTGAATTTTTATTGTATAAATATTAAACAATTCTTTGTGAGCGCCGATATACTTAATAACAGCGTTTGTTAAGAGTTGTCATCCTAGTTCCGCTTAGCGTTTGCGTCCCTCCTGCAAACCTAGGCGGTTTTTTTATGGGTGATTGCCCCATTCTCCTTTAATTAACCGCCATCATAAAAAAATCCATCGTGCTAGGCAGCAGGATGGATCTTGGACAATTCAATGCGTGTCACTGGCGTGAGACGCTGAAGTGAATCTATTCGCTTATTTGACTTTCATACCAGGTTGAGCGCCTTCATGGGGTTCTAGGATCCACAGGTCTTCACCACCTGGTCCCGCTGCTAATACCATACCCTCAGATAGACCAAAGCGCATTTTACGCGGTGCTAGGTTAGCCACCATGACCGTTAGTTTTCCTTCTAACTGCTCAGGTTGGTAGGCTGATTTGATACCTGCAAATACCTGACGCGTTTCACCGCCAATGTCCAATTGCAGTTTTAATAACTTGTCGGCCTTTTCCACGTGTTCCGCGGATACAATTTTAGCAATACGGAGGTCTATTTTAGCAAAGTCATCAAAATTGATGGTTTCAGCAATCGGATCCTTCACTAGCGGGCTGTTAGGATCAATGGCAGGCGTTGCCGTTAAATGTTCTTTTGAATCTTCAATCATCTTTTCTACTTTGTCTGTGTCTACGCGTTGTAGTAGCGGTTTAAACTTATTAATGGCGTGGTCACGCAAGATGGTTTGTGCGCTATCCCAAGTCAGTTGGTCATTGAAGAATGCTTCTGCTTGCTCAGTTAGAACAGGTAATACAGGCTTCAAATAAACAATGAGAATACGGAATAGGTTGATACCTAATGAACAAACTTCATGGGTTTGTTGCCATAGGTTTTCGTCTTTAATTGAGACCCAAGGCGCTTTTGCATCAATATACTGATTGGCTTTGTCGGCTAGTGTCATGATGTCACGAATGGCACGGTTGTAACGACGATTTTCAATGTTTTCAGCAATTGTTTCTGACGCATTTTGAAATTCTTCAATTAACTGTAGCTGTTCTTGGTCACTGTAATCGGCGACTAATTTACCGTCAAAACGCTTGGTGATAAAGCTAGCACAGCGACTGGCAATGTTGACCACTTTACCCACTAAATCGGAATTGACCTTTTGCGTAAAATCTTCAAAGTTTAAGTCGATGTCAGTCACGCTGTCATTCAGTTTAGACGCAAAGAAATAGCGTAAGTACTCTGGATTTAGATGGTCAAGGTAGGTTCTTGCCTTGATAAAGGTACCTTTAGACTTAGACATTTTAGCGCCATTGACGGTCACGAAACCATGCACGTTAATCCCCGTTGGTTTACGGAAACCAGCGCCCTCTAACATGGCTGGCCAAAATAAGCAGTGGAAGTAGGTGATATCTTTACCAATGAAATGATAGAGCTCAGCGTCTGAGTCTTCTTTCCAGAAATGGTTAAAGTCCATGCCGTTTTTGTCACAGTAGTTTTTAAAACTTGCAATGTAGCCAACTGGCGCGTCTACCCAAACGTAAAAGTATTTACCCGGTGCATCAGGGATCTCAAAACCAAAATAAGGCGCGTCACGGCTGATATCCCATTGTTGTAAACCAGACTCAAACCACTCTTGTAATTTGTTCGCCATTTCTTGTTGAATAGCACCGCTTTGCAACCAGTTTTGTAGCATGCTTTCAAATTGTGGTAGGTCAAAGAAGAAGTGCTCTGAATCTTTTAGGATAGGGGTTGCGCCTGACACCTTAGAACGAGGATTCTTAAGTTCTGTAGGACTATAAGTGGCACTACAAACATCACAACTGTCACCGTACTGGTCTTCTGCACCACATTTAGGACAGGTACCGACCACGAAACGGTCTGGTAAGAACATGGATTTTTCAGGGTCGTATAACTGATTAATGGTACGCTTGCTGATATAGCCCGCTGCGTTTAGGCGGTTATAGATTAACTCTGATAATTCGCGGTTTTCGTCAGAATGAGTGACGTAATAATTGTCATAAGCAATGCCAAAATCAACCAGGTCGTTGTGGTGTTCTTCACGTGTACGGGCAACCATTTCTTCTGGCGTAATGCCTAGTTCTTGTGCTTTTAGCATGACAGGTGTGCCGTGAGCGTCGTCAGCACAAACACTGTAACATTGATGTCCGCGCATGCGCTGGAAGCGACTCCAAATGTCTGTTTGGATGTGCTCTAAAAGGTGACCAAGGTGGATGGAACCGTTAGCGTAGGGTAACGCACTGGTAACCAAAATTTGACGTTGTTGAGATGCCATAAAGATTTTCACTAATTCACGATAATTGGAT
>JBELHI010000080.1:0-9848 GCA_042091475.1 Alteromonadaceae bacterium | reverse complement strand
CTATTATTAGGGGTCAGCTTATTTATCCCTGATTTCCCCATGGAGATAACAAGATTAATCACCCTACTCACCAGCTGTTTTGTATTTTGTAGTGTAATTTGGCAAATCATTTGTCTAATGGGCACAGAAAATCAATCCCTGATCCCAGGCTACACTAAACATATACTCACTCAGTGCGTCAGTGTTGGGGTTATTTTCCATAGTTTACTGGTACTGTTTGCGTTAGTGAGTGGACAGTTATCGCTATTGAACAAACTGGCCATTGTGTGTTTGGTTGGCACCATGGGGTTATATGTATGTATTCGCTCAAGTAAACTGTTCAATCCCATGACAATGGTATTTACTGCGGTGGTGATCCCGTTAGACATGTTGTCAGCACCATCATTAGCACCATCACTTTTTGCCTTGGTGATAGGTCTGATACTCATGTATCACTGTTACCGCAAAGTATTGAGGCTACGCTGGTGCCCAGAAGCCCTCATTACTTACCAAACGGCCATGCGTAATGGCTGGATGCCATTACCAGATAAACTGTTCAATAATCAGCGTTTATTCAAGCATAAAGCAATGTTCCCGCTGTTTTTTTTCACTGGTAATATGGTGCTTCACACATTATTTATTTGGTTACTGGTGCTCAGTTCGTTGTTTATTGTGCCCCTAGTTGCTGAGATACCTCAACCATTATTAGCCGCTTTTACGGCTCAAATGAGTGGCTTTCTAGGCTTTTATATTGTTTGGACTATCAAACAAAACAGTCATACCTGGCCAACCTTAATGTTGCTACCCATTTTTCATAACAAACAACATATGATAGGTCGGATTGGCAAAGCAAAAATTGTGTATTTAGGTTTCATTTTTGCCTCATCCTTGTTAGCAGTCCTAGGCAGTGGACTATGGCTTGGTGAAACAACCGTGCTAACCGCCGTAAATATCAGCCTATTTCATGTACTCGGCTGCGCATTGGTGATGCTGATTGGTTACCGTTTAACATTCGCCGGGAGTCCCGGATTGGCGGTTTTACTGGTACTTATCGTCAGTCCATTTGCACAAATAGCGTTAAAAGACGATTGGCATTCGTGGTTACTCTTAATCTGCCTACTGGTTCTTTGTAGTCTTGTACTTTGGGCAATGCAGCGGAGCTTACCTGCGCTATTTAAGCAGCAGTGAGTATTTTTGCCCTTGCATAAATTGATACCACAAGTATACACTGTATAGAAATACAGCTAACGTTTTAACTACAATAGCTAAATTTAAACACTGAGGGCTCTGCTATTCACGTGATATTGCAGGCTAAATAGTTATTTGGCCAGGGGATGGCAGAATTAACAGCAGGGGATAGTGTGTTTACCGTTTATCACTCCAATAACGTTGACGTTTTACAGTCATTACTGGTGGAATTAATCCGTCAGAAACCATTAGACAATCCGTTTACGCCGGAGCATATCCTGGTGCAAAGCCCGGGAATGTCCCAGTGGCTTAATATTGAGTTAGCCAAAGCCTTTGGTGTCGCGGCCAATATTGTATTTCCTTTACCTGCCACCTTTATTTGGGATATGTTCATCAAAGTTTTGCCTGACGTACCCAAGCGCAGCGCCTTTAACAAAGAGTCCATGACCTGGAAGTTAATGCATATACTGCCAACTAAATTGGCATTGGATGAATTTGAGCCCCTCAGACAATACCTTGAAGGCGATGATGACAACAGTAAGTGTTATCAACTGTGTGAAAAGATTGCCGATATCTTTGACGGTTATTTAGTTTACCGACCAGATTGGATTGCCAGCTGGGAGGCGGAGAAACCCGTCGCTGAATTAGCTGATGAACACCCTTGGCAAGCAATACTCTGGCGTGCCTTGTATGATCACACACTGACCCTTGGTCAGTCACCCTACCACAGGGCCAACTTATACGACGATTTTTTAGACACACTTAACAATTATCAAGGTAGTTTGGCCCATTTACCTGCACGTTTATTTGTCTTTGGCATCACCGCCTTGCCGCCTCGTTATATGCAAGCGCTACACGCGTTAGGACAGCATATTGATGTCCACTTGATGTTTACCAATCCCTGTCAAATGGATTGGAGTGAAGTCAGGGACAGAAAATACCTTGCACGACTGATGGCACAACACGTTAATGAACAGGTTGATACGGTATCAGATGTATCAATTACAGACGCCTTGGCACTAAATGATATCGGCAATAGCTTACTGGCATCCATGGGTAAAATGGGCCGTGACAACATGTCACTACTGACACAATTGCAAGCGATGGACACTGAAACACAAGACATCCAAGCCTTTGTCGACATTGATCGGGATTGTTTGTTACACCACATCCATGCTGACATCCTTGCCTTAGAAGAGCATCAAGACGACCAAAACCTCACAGACAGCCAGCACAAACCCGTCATCACCATGCCTGATAAGTCACTCACATTCCACGCTTGCCACAGCCCAATGCGTGAGGTAGAAGTACTGCATGACCAGCTGTTGCAAATGTTTAGTGATAATCCAGCCCTGAAACCCAGAGACATCATTGTCATGGTGGCGGATATCAATGCCTACAGTCCAGCCATACAAGCGGTGTTTGGTAACGCCCAACAAGAGCGTTACATTCCCTACTCAATTTCAGACCGTGCAGCCACCCAAGAAAGTCCAATATTAAATGCGTATTTACACTTACTCAATCTGCCGAGTAGTCGCTGTTTGGCCTCTGAATTATTAGAACTGCTAGAAACACCCGCCATCCTAGCGCACTTTGAACTGACTGAGGACAACTTCAATCACGTTAAACATTGGGTAGAACAATCTGGTATTCGCTGGGGCTTAAATGCCAGCACCGGTAGTGAATTTAACTTGCCCAAGAGTCAACAAAATACTTGGCAATTTGGTATTCAAAGGATGCTACTGGGCTATGCCATGCCGCCTTCCGCTGGCAGATTTAACAGTCAACAGGGAGAGATAGCACCGTACAACGAAGTGCAAGGCATGGACGCTGTGTTGGTAGGTAAATTAGCCCACTTTATCAACAGTATTAGCCGTTATCGTGAGGCCCTGAGCAAAACCCAATCCATTGACGATTGGCAAACGCTATTGGTCGATATGATAGACGACTTCTTCACCGTAGATTTACATGGCGAAGGGGTAATGACCAGTATTAGAAGTACCCTATCAAAACTCAAAGAACAATTAACAGACGCGGCTTATCAGCAAGATTTACCGCCCAGTATACTCTGTACTTATCTGCAAAACACACTGTCTGGAGCCCGAGTGAGCCAGCGTTTTTTGGCTGGTCAAGTGAACTTTTGTACTCTGATGCCCATGCGTTCCATCCCCTTTGATGTGGTCTGCCTGCTGGGAATGAATGATGGCAAGTATCCGCGCAGTGTCCCCAAAGACGGTTTTGATTTAATCAATGGCCGTGCCAGACCGGGCGACAGATCCCGCCGTGATGACGACAGGTACATGTTTTTAGAAGCCATCATGTCAGCCCAACAAACGGTTTACATCAGTTATGTTGGACAGTCTATTCAAGACAATTCTGTACGCGTGCCTTCTGTATTGGTGAGCGAGTTAATGGAATACTGTCAGCAAAATTATCGCTTGGACGGCGATGCCTCATTAACCAGTGATGAATCAGGCAACAACTTACTTAAGGCATTGTTCACAGAACACCCCATGGTGCCCTTCAGTGTAAAAGCATTTCAAGGCGAACAGCCCAGCTATGCACGGGAATGGTTACCCGTGGCAAACCGCGAAGGTGAGCGGCGTGAGTTTTTTGCTACCCCACTGCCTTGCTATTTAGACAATGCCGAATACCCACTCAACATAGAACTGGCTGAACTGCAGCGGTTTTGGCGTTTACCCGTGGCCTACTTCTTTAACCGCCGCTTGCACATTCAATTTGATTCCGCTGACGCGGTGATGGAAGATGATGAGCCGTTTTCCCTTAACAATCTTGAAAGTTATCAGTTAAGGGACAGCCTACTTGATCAATTACTGCTGGATAAAATCACCACTAATCATGGCACAGATGCGGTGGTAGCGGAATTTGTAGCCCAGCAAAAAGCACAAGGCCGCCTACCCGTGGGGGCGTTTGCTGACATTACGTTTGAGAAAGACAAACAACAAACCTTGGCTATTTTAGACACTCTCACCACAATTGCCGTGGATCCTGAAGTCGATATTCAAGTTAATCTGCAGTTTACACCTCTGGGTAAGGACAAACCGATTCATCTGAACGGCTGGCTGACACAAGTGTACCATACCGGCTTAGTGCGTTTTCGCAGTGGAAAAATACGCCCACAAGATGTTTTATCCAGTTGGATTGACCACCTAGCAATGAATGCCATGGGCTTGGCTAAAGCCACCCACATGGTGGGTTTTGAAAGTAAAAAAGGCGTACAACATATCCGTTTTGCTGCGCTGGATAGTGCAGACTCAGCAAAAGCCTTACTAGAAGAGCTGATTACTCTGCATATACAGGGTATGTCAGCACCCTTGAGTTATTTCCCTAGCACCAGTCATGCAGCAATAAAATCTGGCTTCAACAGCAAAACAGGTAACTACACGGAAGATGTTGAAAAAGCTTACAAAGTCATGGAAAAGGCTTTTGTTGGTGATGATTTCTTTGCCCGGGGTGAAGGAAACAATAGCTATATAAATAGGGTGTGGTCGCGCTGGGGTGATACCCTTGCAGATGATATCTATGGCCTAGCCGTGCGGGTAATACAAACCCCGCTGTTACAAGCGGAGGATCAAAATACCAATGATTAATAGCCCTAGTACGATAAACAAAACATCGCCTTGCCATGTATTTTCAGCAACAAGGAACGGTGCTCATGAGTAATTCGGTTATTGCACTTGATACACTCTCCTTTCCTCTGCATGGCGCTAGACTGATTGAGGCATCCGCGGGTACCGGTAAAACCTTTACTATTGCCGGTTTATATTTACGCCTACTACTGGGCCACGGTTCGGCTGACAGTAAACATCAAAAGCCGTTGACGGTTGACCAAATACTGGTAGTAACCTTCACCGAAGCCGCTACTGCGGAATTACGTGACCGCATCAGAGCCAGAATACACGCGGGCAGATTGGCCTTTTCAAGGGGCCAAAGTGATGACCCTGTGATCCAACCGCTACTGACAGAAGTGACTGACCACAGCCTAGCCGCGTCCCGTTTATTAGCTGCAGAAAGGCAAATGGATGAAGCGGCGATATACACCATACACGGTTTTTGCCAACGCATGCTGACACAAAATGCGTTTGAGTCAGGCAGCCGGTTTAGTAATGAATTCATCACCAATGAAAATCATATTAAAGCCCAAGTGGTCGCAGATTACTGGCGTAAAACTTTTTACAGCTTGCCTCCGGACTTGGCAAAAATAGTACATAACACATGGAAGCATCCAAAAGAATTGTTTAAAGCCATTGGTAGTTATCTTACTGGTCCCAGTGTTAACCTGACTGAGCCAGCACCAAGCCAAGACATCACAGAATTATACCATAGGGATATGGCGCGTATTTCATCAGTGAAACAAGCATGGCGTGACCACTGCGGTGACTTCCATGACCTGATCAGCAACTCTAAAGTGGATAAACGCAGCTATTCCACGAGGCACTTACCCAATTGGTTAAACCTGATAGAGCAGTGGACGGCTAAAGACACCTTGGATTACAACATACCAGATGCACTATTCAAGTTTTCTCAGAGCGCCTTGGCAGAGAAAACTAAATCAGGTGAAGTACCAAGTCACCCAGTGTTTGAAACCATTGAACGCTTTAGCCAAGAGATTCCCAACTTAAAGACACCGCTGCTGGCAGATGCCATTAGTCATTGCCGTCAGCTGTTAGTAGACAGCAAAAACACCCAGCAATTGTTATCTTTTGATGACCTGTTAAGTAACCTCTCTATAGCCATAGACAATGACCAATCAGATATCTTGATGGCGCGTATCCGCGCTCTATATCCGGTGGCTATGGTAGATGAGTTCCAAGACACTGATCCCCTGCAATACAGTATTTTCAGCCAGATTTACCTGCAGCATAGTGCCTGTGGTCTGTTTATGATTGGTGATCCCAAACAAGCCATCTACGGCTTTCGTGGCGCGGATATCTTTACTTATATCAAAGCCAGAAACGAGGTGAAATCTCACTTTACCCTGGGTACTAACTGGCGCTCATCAGCAGATATGATTGCTGCGGTTAATCAGTTATTCAATACTCCCGACAGCGCCTTTTTATATGACAAAGATATTCCCTTTATTGCCGTTGATCACAGCCCAAAAGCCGACTTAAAAACTTGGTACCTGAATGGTGAAGCACAACCCGCCCTCACCTATTGGCACGACGACAATGAGGGTGAACTAGTCCCTAAAAAAGACTATCAACTCAACATGGCCCAAGCCACCGCAAGCCAAATAAACCAACTACTTAGCGCAGCCAATAACGGCAATGCATGGTTAGCCAACAAAGATCAAAAGCAAAACATACAAGCAGGAAACATTGCAGTGCTAGTGCGCACCGCAGTGGAAGCCAGAGCAATCAAGCGTGCACTGCTTAAACAAGGCATTGCTAGCGTATATCTGTCCAA
This sequence comes from Alteromonadaceae bacterium, assembly GCA_042091475.1. GTDB lineage: Bacteria > Pseudomonadota > Gammaproteobacteria > Enterobacterales > Alteromonadaceae > CAXRGH01. The sequence goes on along the minus strand of JBELHI010000080.1, from coordinate 3,251 downwards.
CCGTGACAGTGTATTTTCATCTGTCATCGCCGCTGATTTACAACGTTTATTACACGCTGTACTGTCCAGTAATAATGAGCGGGCCATGCGAGCCAGTATTGGCTCAGACTTATTCGGCTTCACCGCACAGCAACTTGACCAGCTGAATAATGATGAAAATGCATGGGAAGCTGAGGTCAATCATTTCAAAGACTACCGCACACTGTGGCATAAACGCGGTATCTTACCCATGTTGCGGCATGTTATGGCACAGCGGGCAATTGCTGAACGCTTGCTGGAAGACGATGACGGCGAAGCCACCCTAACCAACCTCATGCATCTGGGCGAACTACTACAACAAGCCAGTCTAGAAATAGACAGTCCCCATGGTGTATTGCGTTGGTTATCTGAATCTATTGAAGATGTAGAAAACGGTCTTGGTGGCGCAGATGACGCCATTGCCCGGTTAGAATCAGAACGAAATTTAGTGCAAATTATTACTATCCACAAATCCAAAGGATTGGAATATGATTTAGTCTTCCTACCTTTTGCCATGACCTACCGAGCTGCCAGTGTGGGCAAATATTATGATGAAACGAATGAGCACACAGTAGTTGACTTATCTGGCTGCAAAAACGCCTTAGCACTGGCTGAAAAAGAGCGACTAGCAGAAGATTTAAGACTGCTTTACGTGGCGCTTACGCGGGCAGTCTATGGCTGTTTTATTGGCACTGCGGCCCTCAAAGAGGGTCAGAAAAAGCAGTCCCTATCAAGTGCCCACCTCTGTGCCCTAGGTCATTTATTACAAAATGGTGATGCTGGAGACGCAGACGCATTATTGACCGGGATCACGCAACATAAGGCTAGCTTAACCTGTGTAGCAATTGCGCCCCTACCAGAACAACCAGATACCCCACTGGCAGCGCCATTAAACAGTGAGCAAACGTTGATAGCTAATCAATTAACAACAAAAATTGATAGCCAATGGCGGATGACCAGCTATTCCGGCATTATCAAACAAGACAGCTCACACCAAAGCCACAACAGCTTCAATGACATATTGGCATTAGACATTGATTCATCTGACGAGCCCCGCAACAGCCGTGACGATACAGATCCCAATAACACTGACAGCAGTCAAACAGAAGACACCCTCAACCCTGAGCATACCGCCTTTAGCTTCCCTCGCGGCGCCCGCCCGGGTACCTTCTTACACACAGTGTTTGAAGAAATAGATTTTGCCCAACCTGCGCGCAGTGCAGACAACACAAAGATCATTGAAAAGCTGATGGAGCAAGAGCATTACGACGAGGTGTGGTTAGACATCATTCAAACCATGGTGGATACCGTATTAAATACACCGTTAGATCAGCAACAACTGATTTTGAGTAACACCGCACCCTCACAACGGTTAGTGGAAATGGAATTTTTACTGCCTATTAATGTATTAACAGCCCCTGCCCTAAACAACGTAGCACACGCCCACGACAGCTTGTCCGCACAGGCGGGTGATTTAGGTTTTGATAATGTCAGCGGCATGCTCAAAGGCTTTATTGATTTGATATTTGAATATCAAGGTAAGTACTACGTGCTGGATTGGAAATCTAACCATTTGGGGGATGACGTCAGTTGTTATCACGGCGACGCCCTGCGTGAAGCCATGGCGGACCACAGATATGACTTACAGTACCAAATTTATGCTTTGGCACTGCATCGCTTTCTGGCCAGTAGATTAGCCAATTACAATTACCACGAGCATTTTGGTGGGGTGTATTATTTGTTCCTTCGGGGGATGGATGGCAGCAGTGACAACGGGATTTTCCACACACAGCCATCTGAAGCATTTTTACACGCCCTAGATGCCCTGATTGATAGCACAATTCCAACTGACGCAGAGGAGTTGCAGGCATAATGATAGAACTTCTCGAATTACTCGACAATTTAACGGAAAAAAGAATATTGCGGCAATTGGACAGACAATTTGCTGACTTTATTTACCAACAAAGCCAAGATCCAGCACTGTGTTTTATTGCCGCCCTCGTCAGTGGTGAACTGGGTAAAGGCCACAGTTGTTTACCCATCATGAGTGATTACGGCAAACCCACTGATTTTGCCGCCAAACTCGGTGTCAGTGGTGAATTAGCGAACTACATCAAGCAGCATATCAACCCCCTAGATTGGCACAGTGTACTGCAGGGCTCCCATTTAGTTGGCCAAGAGGGAGAATCATGTCCCCTAGTGTTTGACGGTTTGCGTTTGTATCTCTACCGTTATTGGCATTATGAAACCACCCTAGCTAATACCCTGAAACAATACTGTAGCCCTGCCCAGATTCCACATGGTGGTATTGAGCCATCGGCTACTTTGCTCAACCAACTATTTGCCCGTGATTACCGTTATCTTCACAAAGCAATAAGTAACCTAGACAGCAGCCAACAAAGGCCAGAACAATGGCAGCAATTAGTATCTGATCACCTGGACGTGGTAGCACCTGACAACTTAGACTGGTTAGCCATTAACGGCTTAATTGAGACTCAGCCATCAGTAGAGCAATTGTCAGCATTGACGACCTTAGTGCCGTTGGAAGCCTGCGTAAATTGGCAAAAGGTAGCTGCAGCCGTTGCCCTGTTGCAACGCTTCGCCGTCATTTCAGGCGGACCGGGAACCGGTAAAACAACCACAGTCACCAAGCTATTAATCGCCTTAATTGCCCAAGCTCAGAGTCACGGTATAACCCCAATAATTAAATTGGTGGCACCCACAGGTAAAGCGGCGGCAAGGCTCACAGAGCAAATGGGTAAAGCGGTACAGGTATTAGCCGTTAGTGAGCAAATAAAACAGGGCATTCCTAGTGAAGCCAGTACTATTCATAGATTGCTGGGTGCCGTAGCTAACAGTGCAGAGTTTAAACACCACCAGCACAACCCATTACATTTGGATATCTTGGTGGTAGATGAAGCCTCTATGGTTGACCTGCCCATGATGTATAAGCTGGTTACCGCATTACCACCCAAAGCACGGTTAATATTGCTGGGTGATAAAGACCAATTATCCTCGGTGGATGCGGGCGCGGTACTTGGTGATATTTGTGCCTTTTACGACCATGGTTACAGTCAACAACAAGGTGAGTTGATGGCGCAACTGACAGGCTACCAAACCCTCGCCAATACCAACCGCGGTAATAGCATGGCAGACAGCTTGTGTATGCTGCAAAAGAGTTATCGATTTGATGCCAGATCCGGCATTGGTCAATTAGCCAAAGCGGTTAATTC
>JBELHI010000079.1:0-9888 GCA_042091475.1 Alteromonadaceae bacterium | reverse complement strand
TCAGCCCCATGGCTAAACATACCACGCGAACCATGGTACGCAAGGATAATGTACACATGTTACAAACGGAAAATAAAAATGATTATTCGGTAACAGGCGATATTGAACGTCTGCATTCACTAGCGTCTGTAATTGAGATAGGAATCATAGAAGTATCCCATAACGATGAGATCACCTATTGTAATCCCCACGCAGCAGAACTTATTGGTCACACAGTCGGTACTAACTTACCAACCCTGTTCACCTCATTATTCGCCAACAACACGAGTACCGCAGCGTGGCATGAAATCAAAACATGGCTTAAAGATAATCAAACTAAACAGGACTTGAAACGCAATATCGATATTCAATGTGCCGATAACTTACTGGTATCTTGTGAAATCACCGTGCCGCGTAAACTAAATAACCACCACAGAACCAGTGTTTTCCTGATCAAAAGATTAGATGAATTAAGCCAAACTAGACACCGTTTAGAAAAGGTCAATCGGCAATTTAAAGTCGCTTCTGAGTCCGCCAACATTGGTATTTGGAACCACGACTTTCATCTAAATTATACGGAATGGGACGACCAAATGTTGTCTCTATATGGTGTGACAGAGGAAGAATACGATGGTACGCCAGAATTTTGGGAACAGCAGGTACACCCTGACGACCTAGCATTAGTAAGACAAGAGTTACTTGACTGTATCTATAAAGATAAACAACTGAATACGCAATTTAGGATCCATTTACCGGACGGTAGCGAGCGAACACTGAAAGCTTACGGCTACTGTCAATCTGATGCCTATGGGCAGCCAGATGCGGTGGTTGGTGTTAATTACGACATTACAGAACAGCTTCTACTTGCACAGCATGCTGAGGACGAGTCGCGTTTAAAGCAGGCAATATTAGACGGCGCCAATTTCAGCATTATTTCTACCAACACGGAGGGATTAATACAAACCTTCAACGCGGGCGCGCAACAGTTTTTAGCAATCAATGAAGCACAAGTCATTGCTCAGATGACGCCTTTATCGTTTCATCTCAGTACTGAAATTTCAGCACGTAAAACAAAACTGACATTGGATTATCCGCACAAGACCTTCAGTGATTTTGATGTGCTAACCCATAAAGCGTCACTCGGTGAAGCTGATGAACGCGAGTGGCACTATGTAAAACCCGATGGCACCCTTCGTCCAGTCATGTTATCTGTTACCGCGCTGCGCAGTAGCGATGGTGAATTAGATGGATTTCTTTTTATTGGCAGAAGTTTAGACGAAGTAAAGTGGCATGAAAGGGAAAGTAAACGCACCAAGAAACTGTTAGAAACCACTGAAAGAATGGCTATGCTTGGAGGCTGGGAATACAACATCCTGCAGCAAGAATTTAATGGCTCAAGCGGCTTACACAATATTTTTGGAGTTTCAGGTGGCCAAGGTATGTCCCTCAGTAACATCATAGAACTATTTCCTCGTGATGCCCAAAAAGTTATTCGACAAGCCGTTATGAGAGCCATTGAACGAGGACTACCATGGGATTTAAAACTCCCTTATCGCTACCAAAATAAGAAAGACATCTGGCTACGGACTCATGGTTATGCCGAATTCCATGACGGCCGTGCGGTCAGGTTGAAAGGTGCGTTTCAAGATATCAGTGCAATGAAACAAGCGGAAGAAAAAGCAAAGACCGCAAGCTTAGCCAAAAGTGAATTTCTCGCCAATATGAGTCACGAATTGCGCACACCAATCAATGGCATTATTGGTATGACACAATTATTGATGAAATCAACATTGAATGAAAGTCAGGCTCACTTTGCTAAACTAACAAAAATGAGTGCCGACGCATTACTGACATTAGTTAATGATATCCTTGATTTTTCAAAGATTGAGGCGGGTAAATTAGATATTGAAAAGATTGATGTCAACTTACCTGAGTTACTTGACGTCATTAACGACAGCTTTAACTTCAAGGCCGAGGAGAAATCCTTAGCACTGTCATTAACCATTGATGACGATGTGCCCCACAATGTCATATCTGACCCTACACGCATCCGTCAAATACTCAACAACCTGATCAGTAACGCGTTTAAATTTACTCAACAGGGTGAGATAAAGATAGCGGTCAGTCACCTCGACCAACAACTGTTATTTTCTGTTGAAGATACCGGCATTGGCATTCCTAAAGATAAAGCGATGAATCTTTTTGACAAGTTTACGCAATTAGACACATCAACAACTAGGCGATATGGTGGCACCGGGCTTGGCTTAGCTATCTCTAAACAACTATCAACCCTGATGGGCGGTGAAATTGGTGTCAATAGTGTAGAAGGTAAAGGTTCATTGTTTTGGTTTACCATTGCCCTCGTACCAGCGGGCATTAGCACACCCCAACCACAGTCAACCACGGAATCACCACCAGCAGAACCGGCGCTGCAAGATATCCCGCTGACTATTTTACTGGTAGAAGATAATTATATTAATCAACAGGTGTGTATCGAGTTTTTAGTGAGTTTAGGTCACCAGGTGATACTCGCCAGTGACGGCCAACAAGCCCTAGACCGGTTAAACACCGGACAAGCCTTTGACGTTATTCTAATGGACTGTCAAATGCCTGTATTGGATGGCTACGAAACAACGCGAGCCATACGGCAAGACACCAGTGGTCTGTTTGATATAAACATTCCTATCATTGCACTCACGGCCAACGCAATGGAGGATGACAAGCAAAAATGCTTACGCAGCGGTATGAACTACTATCTCGCAAAACCGTTTAACATTGACGAATTATCAAGCAGTCTGACTAAACTCTCAAGAGAGCCTGACAGCTAGGTTAGGTGCTATATTTGCAGTGTAATTCTGTGTATACTGCCGTCCATCGTGACAAAAAATAAGAACAATGATGGCTCAACTGTACTTCTACTACTCCGCTATGAACGCGGGTAAATCAACCTCTTTACTGCAATCAGCTTATAATTACCGTGAACGCGGTATGGAAGTGGCTATTTATACAGCGGCCTTAGACGACCGTTACGGCAAAGGGTTAGTCACTTCAAGAATTGGTTTACAAAGTGAAGCTACCATGTTCTCCCGTGAGACAAATTTTTTAGCAGAAATAGCCCCCAATGCGAAGTCCCTAGGCTGTATATTTATTGATGAATCTCAATTCCTCAATAAACAACAAGTAAAACAACTCACTGATGTGGTAGACCTATTTAACATACCCGTGTTGGCCTACGGCCTACGGACTGACTTCCAAGGCGAGCTATTTGAGGGCAGTCAATATTTATTGGCTTGGAGTGACAAGCAAGTGGAGCTTAAGACCATTTGTCATTGCGGTAAAAAAGCCAATTTTGTGGTTAGAATGGATGAATCAGGTAAGGCCATTCACGACGGTGAGCAAATTGAAGTTGGCGGCAACGATAAATACGTATCTATGTGCCGCAAACATTTTAAGGAATTAGTCTGGCAAAATTCCGAGGACTAATTAACAGTTTTATTATCGAGTAAATATTGACGAACAAAACGGTCAATTTCTGTTAACGCTTGTTGGCGATTCTCCATATCTCGCAAACTGTGACTGCCCCCCTCTAACTCCACATAGCGAACGGTTTTATCCTTGCCTTTGAGCGCAGAATACATCACTTCCGACTGCTCTACTGGAACCACGACATCGTGCTCACCATGTAACAGTAATACAGGAATTTTTACGTTATCAGCACGATAAACGGGGGATATCTGTTTCAGATGCGTCTCGGTTTTATTGCCATTTTTGATGGCCATATTCCAATAAGCAACAACCCAATGATCACGGCCATATTGACGTTCTTCGCTGTTTAACATTCGCGGCAGATCACTGACACCATTAATAGAAATCGCGCAGCGGTAAATATCAGGTGTCAAGGAGGCACCCGCCAGCGCAGCGTAGCCACCGTAACTAGCACCCACAATACACACGCGTTCTGGATCTATGACTTGCTGTTTTACCATGTTATTAACAGCATCAGTTAAATCATCCTGCATTTTCTCTCCCCACTCACCGAAACCTGCCGCTCGGTGCGCCAAACCAAAGCCATCAGAACCGCGAAACTGAGGTTGTAATACCACCACACCTAACGATGCAAAATATTGTGCAAGCCAGTCAAAGCCAACCGTGTCATGGGAGGCTGGCCCGCCATGGGGTAACATAACAGCTGGCAGATTTTTAAGCGGCTTACCGACGGGTAAGGTGATTAACGATGGAATATCTAAGCCATCCCTCGCTTTAAAACTATAGGCTCTAACCGAGCTTATGCGGTCAGCGGTAATCCCTGCTCTGGCATTCGCAAGCAGGTCGATATTACCATTCTGGTAAATAAGATACTGTCCCGATGAATTATCCCCTTCCACGTAAAATAGCAGTTTTTTCCAATCAGCAGAGTAGTCAACTAGGTCCAAGGCATTATTTGGCAAAGACGATGTCACATCGTGCAGTGTTTTCTCTAATGTTTTATCAAAGAACTCGTAGTCAGGTTTAAATCCCGTGTATCTGACGCCGTATACAAGACGATTATTGTCGATTACAAGTCCTTCTACATCTTTGTGCTCTTGTTCAAACATGGCTTCTGACACGTTACCATCAATCAACGACAATTTATGGTAGGCTCTGCGTTGTGTGTCACGATTGTATTTAGACATGACAAGGGCTTTGCCATCAGCCGTAACACCGCTGAACGATGCTGTTCGGAGCGGCGCTTTGCGTTCAAAAATGATCTTCCACTTACCGTTTACTTTTGCCTCAACCGTGTGCCGATCAGTTTTATTGTCAAAGTATTCTATTGCGATCGTTTGTTCGTTGTATACAAAGAAATCAACGGCCGTACTGTGTCCCATTTTCATTACTTTAGGTTTGCGCTTTGCCTTAAGAGAGACTCTGTAAAGGTTTCTGTATCCATTGCCGTCAATGCCCACCATATATGCCTGTTGGCGGTCATTGGAAATACCAATCATGATACCAGTATCAATCTGCCCTCCAGAAATACCGTATCCAGCAGTCATTAACTGAAAAACTCGTTGAGATTTCACATTCAACAAATGCATTGCGCCAGCATCATGCCGCCCCTTATAACCGCGCCTATGCTGATTTAGCTTACTTTTCAGAATAATGCGTTCATTATCTACAAAGAAAATTGATACCGGGTTTATGTTATCGATGGGCTGCGCCAATAGGGCTTCTCCCGAAGACAACAGACGCAAAATAATCGTGTCATTTCCACTGGTTTTTTGACGATAGGCAATGCGGCTTCCATCGGGTGAGATAGCCATAAGACTTATTTCAGGTAGTGCAGCATACGAGTCAGTCGAAGAAAGCTTTGGCTTATTTGCAATGGCACTAAAATTGATAAAAAGAATGGCTGATATGGCGAGTAACGTTTTCCAATTCAAAACGATTTATATCCTATAAAAATGTTCTAAAGCCTGCGATTTTAGCACCTTTAGGCATTAAAGCAATATCAACAAAATGTCGACATATCCGCATTGGAAAAATCATTTGCATTCGAAATAAACGCTAACAAGCCTGCTTTTACAAGGGCTCTATCACTGTTAAATGAATGAATAAAATAGCCCTACATAGCAAAATTAAATATATTCTGTTACATATTTTTGAGGCAAGGGAGGATTAATTATACAAGGGATCCCAATTGAAACTCCTGTATACACTAACCAATACCGACATTTACAACTGAGATCGTTATAACCGTGTGATATCTGGCGTAATCGAATTTACATGCACCGTCTGTGCTTGGTGACGCAGCAGATGATCCATCAATACAATTGCCAACATCGCCTCCGCGACAGGTACCCCGCGCAAGCCTACACAGGGATCATGACGACCTTTGGTGATCACTTCCGTTGTTTGTCCGTTGATATCTATGGTTTCACCCGGGACCGTGATACTGGATGTGGGCTTAAATGCCATATGCACAGCAATATCTTGGCCAGAAGAAATCCCGCCAAGCACACCACCCGCGTTATTAGATGCAAAGCCTTTGGGCGTTAGGGGATCCCTGTGCTCTGAGCCCTTCTGCTCAACTGAGGCAAAGCCTGCTCCTATCTCTACGCCTTTTACCGCATTAATACCCATCATGGCGTGAGCGATATCCGCATCTAACCGATCAAACACCGGCTCACCCAAGCCCACAGGTACGCCCGTGGCCATGACAGTCACCTTGGCACCTATAGAATCACCTTGTTTTTTAAGATCACGCATGTACTCTTCCATTGCTTCTAGCTTGGTGCTGTCGGCGCAGAAAAATGGGTTGGTATTGATCAAATCTTTATCTATCTGATGGGTATTAATCGGGCCTAATTGGGATACAAAGCCAAATATCTCTATGCCATGGTGTAACTTAAGGTATTTTTTTGCGATGGCTCCTGCCGCAACACGTACAGCGGTTTCACGAGCAGATGAACGACCGCCACCGCGATAATCACGCACACCGTATTTTTGTTGGTAAGTATAATCTGCATGTCCAGGACGGAAAGTGTCTTTAATCTTGGAGTAATCTTTAGAACGCTGGTCAGTATTTTCAATTACCAAACCAATAGATGTTCCTGTTGTTTGGCCTTCAAATACACCCGACAAAATACGTGCTTCATCAGGCTCTCTACGCTGAGTGGTAAACCGTGAAGTCCCAGGCTTTCTGCGATCTAGGTCAATTTGTAAATCCGCTTCATTAATTTCAAGACCAGGGGGGCAACCATCAATCACACCGCCTATCGCAGGCCCATGACTTTCACCAAATGTGGTGACGCTAAATAATTTACCAATTGTGTTACCCGACATACCCTAAACTTCCTTAAACAAACACTATTTTTCCATTAAACCCATTTTCAAGGCGTTTTAACACAACTATTTTGCTCTAATCAGAAAAATAATCGCATAACTGCTGACGCGTAACTTTGAAAATACCATCACCACCACTGTGCAATTCAACCCACTCAAAGGCTAATTCTGGATACTGTTCATCAATGTGTACTAAACTATTGCCCACTTCAACATACAAAACACCATCCTCTGTCAAATGATGTTTTGCCTCCATTAACATCTTGTGGACCAAGTCCAAGCCATCAATCCCAGCAGCTAAGCCAAGTTCTGGCTCATGATGAAATTCATCTGGTAAATCAGCCATATCCTCTGCATCCACGTAAGGTGGATTAGAAACAATAAGGTCGTAACGTTGGCCTTTTAAGGCTGTGAATAAATCTGAACGCAGAGGATAAACACGATCGGACAGGCCATAATCACTGATATTGATATCAGCAACATCGAGGGCGTCTTGGCTGATATCTACCGCATCAACTTGTGCGTCTGGATAGGCATGTGCCAATGCAATAGCAATACAACCGCTACCGGTACACATATCTAAAATATGCTTAGGCTGACCGTGAATATCGCCGAACCGATCAGTAATTAATTCAGAAAATGGCGAGCGTGGCACTAACACTCTCTCATCGACGTAAAACGGTAACTCACAAAACCACGCCTGATTTGTTAAATAGGCTACTGGCATCCGCTCATGAACCCGTCTAAACGCCGCGTTTACCACCGTCATTTTTTCTTCAAGTAACAAATTACAGCCAACAAACTCAGGTGGATTATGGCGTGGTAAATGCAGTAATTGAGTGACGAGCATCAAGGCTTCATCCCAGGGATTGTCGGTACCATGACCGTAATAAATACCCGCCTGATTAAAATAGCTCACACACCAGCGAACCATATCTTGAATAGTCTGCAGCTGGTTGGCGATTTCTCGTTGCTCATGTGTATCAATCGTAGTCATTGTTGTTCCATTGATGTTACAATTTACCGCGTATTATAACTGTTTGCTGAGCATACCCAACCATTTATGAAAAATAATCCGGAAAAACCAGACCCTAGCGGTGACTTCAGTCAATTAATGAAAGGGATAAAACCCCTAAAACAGGATACTGTGGTATTTAAACGTCAAGCACGTATATTGGCCGAGCAAAAAAAATCCGCACAAGGTAATACAGAGAAACAAATTAGCGCCTCCTTTGAATTTTCTGATGGTTTTGAAGCCTATTCTGACAGTCAGCATGTGATTTCTTTCATTCAAGCTGACGCAGAAAAAAGTGAACTGAAAAAACTGAGGCGAGGCGACTACACGCCCGATCTTGTGCTGGATTTACATGGCCTAAACCGCGTTCAAAGCAAACATGAACTGGCGGCCCTGTTACATGAAGCGGTAAAACAGCGCGCATACTGTATTTCAGTGATGCACGGCAAGGGTAACAATATTCTTAGAAAGGCTGTGCCGAATTGGCTCATCCAACATCCCTCGGTGCTGGCTTTTCATCAGGCGCCGAAACCATGGGGTGGTGAATCCGCGTTACTCATACTCATAATACTACCTACAGAATCGTTTGAATGGGATTAGTACTCATTCCTTGCCTTCGTGGTTAAGGGGAAATAACAAACTAAATGTAGTACCTTCTCCTATCTTAGACTGCACATCAATACTGACATTATGACTATTCAAAATACCATAGGAAACTGACAGGCCAAGGCCGGTACCAACACCGACAGGCTTGGTGGTAAAAAACGGCGTAAATAGCTTTTTGATAGTCTCTTCACCCATACCACTACCCGTGTCAGAAATATTGACTTGCACACCATGGTCTGAGTTAAACGCTTCTATGGTTAGGGTTCCTCCCTCAGACATTGCCTGACCAGCATTAACCAATAAATTTACAAAAACTTGTTGTAATTGGCCAGTATTACCCGTTATCTCCAATAAATCAGAGGCTATTTTTTTGTCTAAGGTATAGTCGTATTTTAACGTATTCCAAGCGATTTTAAGGGCACTATTAATACACTCCTGCAAACACATCGGCTTGAATTCTGAGCTGCCTTGGTGGGAAAAGGTCTTCAAATCAGCGATGATCTCACGCACTCGCATCAGTCCATTCAGTACTGATACCATAATATCTTGAGAGTCGTCTTGTAAAAACGCGATATCTCTTGCTTCAAAATAACCGCGATAATCTTTCTCCTCGAGACCGCCATTAACGTCTAGATGCTGTCTCATATCAGCCCCCCAAAGCCATACCTGCTGTAAATACTCTTGTAGGGTTTCAAGATTGGACTTAACGTACGACAAGGGATTGTTTATTTCGTGGGCTATGCCTGCAGATAATTGTCCCAAACTTGCCATTTTCTCCGATTGAATCAGCTGTTGGTGGGCAATCTCAAGTTCATCGAGTGTAGTTTGTAACTCTTGCGACCGACGAATAATTTGATGCTCATTGTTTCGTCGACTTACACCGCTTAAAATATGCCGGCGAGCGGTCTCCATGACGTATAAATTTTCCTCATCCAGATAATCTGTTGGTAAGAAAATCGCCATTGTTCCCATGGTATTGTCTACCAATGGAAAATTCATAAATAACAACCAGCGGATGGCCTCATCAACCAGTGGGCTTTCCTCATCAACAGGTAATACCAACCAAGACTCAGTTAACGTATTTTCCATATTAGGCAATAACGCTAGGTAGTCTGTTATCTTATGATTATAGCTGTCCCAGCCAGACTCCACTTGATAAAACTCAGCGTTATCGGCGTCTGTGATAGCCAACCCCGAGTGTCCTTGTAAAAATTGACAAGTAAGCTCAATAACAGTGTGAGACAACTGCTGAGTAGAGGTTTCTTTACCGCTAAATGCCGACAAGTCAGCGAGAAACTGAAGTTCCGTTTCTCGTTGTTTGGCTTGTCGCAATGACTGCTGCAAGTTAATTTGCGATTGATAAACCTGCAGAGAGTATTCTTCTAGCTGTTTTTCAGCCGCCTTCCTCGCTATTTTTTCACGTTCATATTTACGCATTAAAACGTCTGCAGCTTTAGCATTATCAG
>JBELHI010000078.1:0-9920 GCA_042091475.1 Alteromonadaceae bacterium | reverse complement strand
GTTTTGTTATTCCAAGATTCAAAGGGATTTATGACGCGATGAACGCGGAACTACCAGAATTTACCCTTGCCGTATTAAGTGCATCCGAATGGTTTCAGGAGTATGGTTTATGGACTATTTTAGCCACAGGGCTGTTGTGTTTTGTGCTTATCAACCGCATTAATCAATCCCCAAAATTCGCCAGCAGGGCGTCCCGTTTATGCCTAGCCCTGCCTGTTTTTGGCGGGCTTGTCCATAAAGCCTCTACGGTGCGTTTTTGCCGTACCCTGTCTACTACCTTTGCTGCGGGTACACCACTCATTGAGGCCTTAAATGCAGCTGCCCTTGCCTGTGGTAATTTAGTATACAAACAGGCCATTTTTGATGCCAAAGAGCACGTCCTCAACGGCCGTACCTTGTATTATGGATTATCTGCAAACCCGATTTTTTCAGACCTTACACTTCAAATGATTAAGGTGGGTGAGGACACTGGATCACTGGAGTACATGTTGGACAAAGTAGCTGACATTCATGAGGGTGAGATGGACGACACCATAGATGGATTATCCTCCATGATTGAGCCACTGATCATTAGCGTGCTAGCTATTATCATTGGCTCGCTGGTGATTGCCATGTACTTACCCGTATTTAACATGGGGGGCTTATTTTAGTGCCGTTAATGGATTCAATGTTTGACTCATTGCAAGGGTTTTGTATAGTGGCTGTCTTAATTCAATAATAAATAAAGTGATAAACACTCATGCTAGATTTTCAGTTGTTATTGACAGCATATCCCCTACTATTTGCCATCCTGCTTTGCTTTATTGGGGCGAGTATTGGAAGCTTTATTAATGTCGTGGTTTACCGATTACCCATTATGCTGGAACAGGCGTGGAACATAGAATGTGGTAATTTGGTGCCTGACGATGGAGAGAATACACAGCCGTTTAATTTAGCAGTGCCAGCGTCAGCATGTCCCAAATGCCGTGTAAAAATTGAACCTTGGCATAATATTCCTATCATAAGCTGGATATTACTGCGTGGAAAATGCGCGTACTGTCAAAGTAAGATTAGTATGCGTTATCCATTAGTGGAGTTGAGCACTGGATTGCTCACTGTGTTCATTGTGTTCACATACGGACTAACCCCTCTGGCATTGCTACTATGCATTGTCACTTGGTGGTTAATTCCACTTATTTTGATTGATGCGGATACCTATTTACTGCCTGATCAACTCACTCTGTCATTACTTTGGATTGCATTGCTCGCCAGTACACTAGGCGTGGGTATTACGCCCAGTGCAGCGATTATTGGTGCCGTAGTAGGCTACCTTAGCTTGTGGTCAATCTATTGGATATTTAAACTACTGACAGGTAAAGAAGGTATGGGCTTCGGTGATTTTAAATTATTAGCCGCCTTAGGGGCATTAGTAGGTGTAAGCCAGCTACTTACAATTATTGTATTAGCCTCTATTACGGGTCTAATTTATGGTTTAATAAGCCTTAAACAACAAAGTAAGTCTTCACGTGGTGCATCCACCGAGCTGTCTGCAGCCATTCCCTTTGGTCCTTTCTTGGCCATTGCAGGATGGATAACGCTGATTTGGGGAAAACAGCTTAATAGTCTGTATTGGCAATGGGTACTGGGCGCATGAGTAAACATATCATAGGCTTAACGGGTGGTATTGGCAGTGGTAAAAGCACCGTTTGCGAGGTTTTTACTGACTTTGGCGTTGACGTCATTGATGCGGATCAGGTCGCACGGGATGTGGTTGCACCCAATACTCCAGCCCTGACCGCTATAGCCGACCGCTTTGGCAGTGAAATCTTAATCAATGATGATGCTGGGCTACCCAGCCTAAACCGTGCGGCATTACGTGAAAAAGTGTTTACCTCGAGCCAACACAAGGAATGGCTGAATCAGTTACTCCATCCGCTGATAAGACAAGAAATGCTACAACAATGCCAACAAGCGAGCTCACATTACTGTTTATTGGTTGTACCCTTGTTACTAGAAAATAAATTGCAGTCATTGGTAAAGCAGGTGGTGGTCGTTGATCTTGATGAGACGGTTCAATTTGACCGTGCCTGCGCCCGTGACGATAGTAAACCTGAGATAATCAAAAACATAATGAAATCACAGTTTTCGCGCCAACAGCGTCTACGTTACGCGGACTATATCATTGACAATAGTCAAACTATCTCTGAACTGAAGGCACAAGTGACGTCATTGCATCATATATTTGAGATAATGGATTAATTATTTTAACTTTAAATTCCAATTTATCGTCTAGATGATTATATTTACCTGTAACAGGCAAGGGATCTTGCTATTTAGGGAAATATGGGTTGTTATTGCTACAATTCACAAAGGTTAACAGAATGTCACACACGCTATACGAATACCCACTTAATGAAAAAGTACGTAATTATTTGCGTTTTGAACACTTTTTTAAACAATTGTCATATCTAAATGACTGTGAAAGTGATACTGCCATGGTCAGTTACTTAGAAACCCTGTTTACTTTATTAGATGTTCTTGAGCGGGGAGATCTAAAATCAGAAATCATACGTGATCTTGATGTGCACGAAAAAAACTTGTCGTTCTGGGCCAACCATCCAAGCATTGATTTAACCGCCGTAGATAAAGCAAAAGCCCGCGTTACCAAATTACAGAATCATTTTAAGCGCCAAGGAAAAATTGGTTCAGAATTGAAACAGGACAGATTTCTAAAAGCTATCCGTCAGCGCTTTTCCATACCCGGCGGTACCTGTAATTTTGATCTGCCAAACCTACACTTTTGGTTAAAACAACCCTCGGCCCTCAAACAGCAGCAGGTAGCTCAATGGAATAGTGAATTTGACCATGTCAAAGAAGCGATAAACACCAGCCTATCTTTCTTGCGAGAACAAAGCATATTTCATGACCAAGAAGCAGTGAATGGCCTGTTTCAGGGCAGTGCTGAAGAAAAAATAGAACTTCTGCGTATCCACTGTGCCGTCGACCAAGGTTATTATCCGGTCGTCAGTGGTAACAAATACCGATTTGTTATCCGCTTTATACTATTCACGCCCAGTGATGATGGCAAAGTAAATCCATCTGAGGACGTTCCTTTCAAACTGGCTTACTGTTAAACTAGTCAGTGATTGTTATTAGGAATAGATTATGATTGTAGATTGCCCACAATGTAATGCCAAGGTTATTTGGCAAGCTTCCAGCCTTTACCGACCGTTTTGCAGTAAGCGCTGTCAGTTAATTGATCTTGGTGAATGGTCAAACGAAGAACATGTCATTACTGAGACACCTCGTCAAACAACTGAAAAGGTTCCTGACATTGATATTGAGGACGTTGAAGCTCTGTTAATGCAGCAGGGAGAGGATTTTTTCAAATCCTAACCTATTTTATCCCAATGCCATTGTGGCACCCGTTAATAACTCTACTTGGCCATTAACGACGTTACAATGGCCTGATTAGCCTCTGGGAACTGATACTCATCTAGTGAACTAATAGCCACCCATTGAGACACTTGGCCTTCCTTACCAAAAGGCTCTTGCTCAAATTGGTCAACCACCATCACATGTAAGCGTACCTGTTTATCGCCGTAATCGTGACTCAACACCATCAACGGTTGTATATTGGTTGCCTGAATACCTGTTTCTTCAAATAGTTCGCGTACCAGTGCATCTTCTGGTGTTTCATTGAGTTCAATCTTGCCACCAGGAAATTCCCATTTACCGCCCTGGTGTAAATCGTCTTTACGCTTACTAATGAACACTTGTTGCTGCCTAACAATCACGCCTACAGCCACATTGACTTGTTTCATATATTAACCTCAAACACTAAAAAACCGGCACGAGCCGGTTTTTTTAAACGTCTTTACTACGACTAAATTTTGCCGCAACAATGCTTATATTTTTTGCCTGAACCACAAGGACATGGATCGTTACGACCCACTTTCAAACCTTCTTTTGAACGGATTACGTCACCGGCCTGGGCACCGTCGTGTTCAAAAGACTTTACCGCTGGCTCCGAACGACGGCGTTGTTCTTCAACGGCTTCAACGTCAGACTCGGCTTTTACTTGTACCTTACTCAAAATACCGATCACCTCGGTCTTTAGATTCTCTAACATGTCAGAAAACAGGTCAAACGACTCTCGTTTGTATTCTTGCTTTGGATTTTTGTTTGCATAACCACGTAAATGAATACCTTGGCGCAAATGATCCATTGCAGCCAAATGCTCTTTCCATAAAGCATCAAGGGTTTGTAGCATAATGGCTTTCTCAAACTGACGTAATACATCAGCGCCCACCATCTCTTCTTTGCCGGCATAAGCTCCGTCAATTCCCTGATGGATACGCTCTCTTAAGGTTTCTTCATACAAGGTCTCTTCTTTATCTAACATGGCTTGCAACGGTATTTCTACCAAGAAGTCACCACGCAAACGATCTTCCAAGCCTTTCACATCCCACATTTCCTCTAGGGATTGTGGTGGTATGTATTGACTAATGGTGGCATCAAGCACGTCGGTTCGGATATTAGCGATAACGTCAGCGACCTCTTTTGCGTCCATTAACTCGTTACGTTGCTCGTAAATAACTTTACGCTGATCATTAGCAACGTCGTCAAACTCTAGTAATTGCTTGCGCATATCAAAGTTGCGACCTTCAACTTTACGTTGTGCATTTTCTATTGCTCGTGTTACCCATGGGTGCTCTATAGCCTCTCCGCGTTCCATCCCCAAACGCTTCATCATGTTACCCAACTTGTCTGATGCAAATATACGCATCAATGCGTCATCCAATGCAAGATAGAAACGCGACGAACCTGCGTCGCCTTGACGCCCAGCACGCCCTCTCAACTGGTTATCAATTCGGCGTGACTCATGACGCTCAGTACCAATGATATGTAAACCACCGGCAGCAATAACTTTGTCATGTTCTTCTTTCCAAGCAGCTTTGATACGCTCAATTTTTTCAGCTTTTGGCTGGTGAATGGCTGCCAATTCAGCTTGCCAATTACCGCCCAACACTATATCCGTACCTCGACCTGCCATGTTTGTCGCTATAGTAACCGCGCCGGCCTTGCCCGCTTGGGATACTATTTCAGCTTCTTGTTCATGGAATTTAGCGTTAAGTACTTTGTGTGCTATTCGCTTCTTTTTGAGAAAAGCTGATAACAACTCGGAGTTTTCTATGGATACTGTTCCCACCAACACGGGTTGGCCTCGCTCACGGCAATCTAAAATGTCCTCTACAATCGCTTCGTATTTTTCTTCTGCTGTGAGATAAATGAGATCTGCTCTATCATCTCTTACCATCGGCTTGTTGGTTGGAATTATGACAGTCTCTAGACCATAGATATGCTGGAATTCAAAGGCTTCTGTATCGGCTGTACCTGTCATACCCGCTAAATCGTCATATAACCTAAAATAGTTCTGGAAAGTAATAGACGCTAATGTTTGATTTTCATTTTGGATATTAACGCCTTCTTTGGCCTCCACCGCCTGGTGTAACCCCTCGGACCAACGACGGCCTTCCATGGTTCGGCCAGTATGCTCGTCAACAATAATGACTTCACCGGATTTGATAATGTAATCAACATCTTTTACAAACAATTTATGCGCGCGAAGTGCGGCATTGACATGGTGCATCAAGCTAATGTTAGAAGCCGCGAATAAGGAGTCACCCTCAGCTAGAATGCCTTGCTCTATTAACAAGGATTCAACTCTTATCTGGCCGCGCTCTGTCAGATGTATCTGCTTACCTTTTTGATCTATGCTGTAATCACCAGTACTTTCCTGACCTTCTTCATCTTCTTTTTCTTGCTCTTCCAGATGAGGTATTAGCTTATCAATGGCGACATAGGTACTGGAACTGTCTTCCGCTTGGCCAGAAATAATCAATGGTGTTCTTGCTTCATCAATTAAGATTGAGTCAACTTCATCAATCACTGCAAAGCTTAATTCTCGTTGCACTCTGTCGTCTGGGCGAAACGCCATGTTGTCGCGTAAGTAATCAAATCCGAACTCATTGTTTGTGCCATAGGTAACGTCGGCTGCGTAGGCTTGTTGCTTCTGTTCATGGTTCATGCCTGGTAAGTTACAACCCACCGTAAGGCCTAAGAATTCAAATAACGGGCGACTCCAATCCGCATCACGACGCGCCAAATAATCATTCACTGTAATGACGTGTACACCGCGTTTTTCTAATGCTTTTAAATAGGTCGGTAATGTCGCAGTCAAAGTTTTACCTTCACCTGTTCTCATCTCCGCAATTTTACCCTGGTTAAGTACAATACCACCGAGCATTTGCACATCAAAATGACGCATCTCAAACACCCGCTTACTGGCTTCACGTACGGTAGCAAAGGCTTCAGGTAATAGGCTTTCCGTTGTTTCCCCGGCAGACAACCGAGCGATAAAATCGTTGGTCTTTGCTTTTAACTCATCATCAGATAACTGCACCAATTCTGGCTCTAGAGAAGAAATTTGAGCCACTGCCTTGTTCATTTTTTTAATTATTCTGTCATTTCGACTACCAAACACTTTGGTCAGAATTGATGCAAACATCGCTTTTCACTTCCAGTAATTGCTGTATTGAAACACTGTCAATACAAACTATTCAAATAACACAGCCAACAATGGCATCCAATGCCAATGCTTAACTTATTTATAAAACAACCGGCATAAGCCGGTCATTAGCACTGTCAATAGCGGGGAAACTAATTGTTCCTGCGCCTCGACACATAACGTAACGGGTCTTGCTGAACACCATTTCGTATCACTTCATAATGTACATGGGGGCCTGTTGACCGGCCTGTTGAACCCATAATGGCAATTGTTTGTTGTTTAGTAACAACATCACCCACTTTTACACTTAGCGATTTATTGTGAGCGTAGCGGGTTCTAACACCTGCACCGTGGTCAATTTCAACTAGATTACCATAGCCATAACGCTCAGCAGACCATACCACAATACCTGCACCAGTGGCTACTACAGGGTCGCCCTCTTTACCCGCGAAGTCGACGCCTTTATGCATGGTGGGCAAGCCGTTAAATGGGTCTTTCCGAATGCCATAAAAAGACGATAGCCAACCGCTTTTGACGGGTCTGCCTGCAATTTCTGACTGTTCACTGATATGGTGGCCCAATAAGATAGATTCAAGTACCTTCAACTGATTTTGTTTATCATTTATCTGGCTTATGACCTGTTCTATATCAGACACAATGGTATGAGATGGTGCATATTCTGGTAACTCAGTGTCCAATCCAAGGCCACCAACGGGCATAGGCTTGGAAAAATCAAAGGACGTTGGATTCAATCCCGCTTGAACAACAATTTCTTGGCTCAGGGCGTTAATGCGATGTAATTGGCTTTGTGCTTCGGCCAGTTTCATGGTCAAACCGATTAACTTGTCTTGGGTGACCAGTTTTAAAGTTTCAACATCTGCTTTTTGCTGGGCTAAGCCGGCTTGAGTGTGACTAATGTTTAATTGATGGTCGGGAGAACTGTTGATTGACTTTGCAGCGACGAACAATAACGACAACAAAACCACAAGCGTGGCAACAATTTGTCGTTTTTTAAGACTGTATGCGAAACGAACGTGTCGTCCACGGTATATTACCGTTATTCCCATTATTCGTTCTCTCCGTTAAAATTTGTTGTAGGATACATTACCTGACTGGTTTGAAATTTCAACAAAGAAGCGCTGTTGTTATCTATACTCACACAGCGCTGAAGATAGACACCTATGCGAAGGCTGTGCTACCGAATTCTATTGGCGACACAGTGTCGCTATCAAAGCTTACAAATTCCCACGCATCAGTCGTGTTCATCAGGGCCCTTAACAGTTGGTTATTAACACCATGTCCAGCCTTGTAGGCTTTGAATTCACCAATGATGCTGTAGCCCCCCAAATACAAATCACCTACGGCATCAAGTATCTTGTGCTTGAGAAATTCGTCTTCAGAACGCAAGCCTTCCGGGTTGAGTACCTTGTAGTCGTCCAGAGCAACCGCATTTTCCATACTACCACCCAATGCTAAATTATTAGCATGCATATACTCAAGGTCTTTCATAAAGCCAAAGGTACGTGCTCTACTCACCTGCTCTACATAGGATTGGGTGGAAAAATCCATTACCATGTGCTGATTTGTGCGTTTTATCGCGGGGTGTTCAAAATCAATTTCAAAATCTACCCGAAAACCATCAAATGGCAAGAATTCTGCCCATTTGTCGCCATCTTCGATACGGATAGGTTTGGTAATACGAATAAATTGTTTTTTCGCCTGTTGCTGTTCAAAGCCAACAGATTGGAGCAGAAATACAAAAGGACTGGCACTGCCATCCATAATCGGTATTTCATTAGCATCAACTTCTACAATAATATTGTCAACCCCTAGGCCTGCTAATGCTGACACTAGGTGTTCAACGGTAGATATGCTATGACCGTCTGGGCTGGTAACACACGTACAAAGCATAGTATCTTGCACCGCATCTGCACGGGCAGGAATATCTGCATGGGGAACAAGATCCATACGCCGAAACACAATCCCGGTGTTTACTGGCGCAGGTCGGAGAGTCATGGTGACCTTGCTACCTTTATGCAGACCAATACCAGTGACTGTCACTGGTTGCTTTATTGTACGTTGTTGTATCATATATGCAGCACCATACGTTTGGTGATTAAAAAGTCGGCAGAGTATATTCTACTGCCTCGTCTTTGTCAAAACATTGGTCATACCAGCAATCAATCTGCTTGCTTCCGCAAAAATGCCGGAATGTCCAAATACTCTAAATCATTACCAGCATCCTGTTTAGCTTCTTTAGCAGACGGAGTTGATACTTCTCTCTTTGCTGGTACTGGTTGTTCATCCACCTGTAACGGTAAGTCCATCGGGGTGGCTTCACGCTGCTTGGGTAACACTCGTAGTTCTGGTTTATCAGCCGCAACTCTATCACCAAGTCCCGTAGCAACTACGGTTACGGTAAATTCTTCGGTAGATTCCATATCAATAACAGTACCCACCACAACGGTAGCATTTTCAGAAGCGAACGCTTTGACTGCATTACCAACGGTATCAAACTCATCAATCGCCAAGTCTGGGCCAGCTGTAATGTTAACCAGGATACCGCGGGCACCAGAGAGATCGATATCTTCTAACAAAGGACAAGCAATGGCAGCTTCAGCAGCTTCTTCAGCACGGTCTTCACCGGTTGCCGTGCCGCTACCCATCATTGCTGTACCCATCTCAGACATGACCGTTTTTACATCTGCAAAGTCCACGTTTATCAAGCCTGGACGAGTAATCAGCTCGGCAATACCTTGTACCGCACCACGTAAAACATCATTAGCAGAACTGAATGCCTGTAATAATGGTACGCCTTTACCCATCACTTTTAACAATTTTTCATTGGGTATGGTAATCAGAGAATCAACATATTTGTTAAGTTCTTGAATACCCTGCTCGGCATAAACTAAACGCTTTTTACCTTCAAAAGGAAATGGTTTTGTGACCACGGCGACAGTCAAAATACCCATTTCTTTTGCCATTTGTGCAACAACAGGCGCAGCACCTGTTCCCGTACCACCGCCCATTCCGGCGGTGATAAAGATCATATCAGCACCTTCAATACTTTGCTTGATCGTTTCAATGTCTTCTTCAGCGGCCATACGACCCACTTCAGGGTTAGCACCAGCGCCTAAACCTTTGGTCACAGAAGAACCAATTTGTAAGGTAACATTGGCGCTAGAAGTACGCAGTACTTGAGCATCAGTATTAACAGCAATAAATTCTACGCCCTCAATATCATGGGCAACCATGTGAGCAATCGCGTTACCGCCACCGCCACCGACACCTATCACTTTTATAACGGCTTCTTCGCCGTGATTATTCATTAACTCAAACATTTTCACTCTCCACGTGTTTGAACGTATAT
>JBELHI010000077.1:0-9990 GCA_042091475.1 Alteromonadaceae bacterium | reverse complement strand
ACACCGTCTATGTCTAGACCTTGGTAATCACTGATAATGGCTTTGGTTGGCTGTTGGCAGACCACGGTATAGGCTGACAAGTCTGGCTGTGGATTAGCAAAGTGAAGTTGTCTAAGGTTGCTTTTTAACTCATCTATTTCCGCAAATAAACAGATTTTCCCCTCTTGTAAAATAGCTACGTGGCTGGCAATACGCTCAACGTCAGAGGTAATGTGGGTAGAAAATAATACACCGGTATCAGATTCCAAGGTAAGTTCAAATACGTCATGCATAAATTGACGGCGGGCAATGGGATCAAGACTGGCCACAGGCTCGTCCAATATTAATAATTGGGGGCGGTAGGCCATTGCCATAATTAAGGCTAATGATTGCCTTTGTCCCAGTGACAGTTGGTTTACTTTTGCCTCTGGGTGTAACTGAAATCGGGCCATCCAAGCCGCTTCTAATGTGCTATCCCATGTATCATAAAAACTGCTGTGCATGCCTAAGGCTTGGGCCACGGTGAAGCCTTCATAACCTGTGGTTTGTTGTGCAACAAAGCCTATTTTTGCCTTGTTTTGTAGAGACAGTTGACTGGCACACTCACCAAACACTGAAATATTGCCTTGGGTAGGGGCAACTAACCCCACTGCGGTGCGTAGCAAGGTACTTTTTCCAGCGCCATTTCGGCCAAGTAAACCCACAACCATCCCCGGTTTAA
Organism: Alteromonadaceae bacterium; assembly: GCA_042091475.1. GTDB lineage: Bacteria > Pseudomonadota > Gammaproteobacteria > Enterobacterales > Alteromonadaceae > CAXRGH01. The sequence continues at coordinate 9,290 of JBELHI010000077.1, read as the reverse complement.
TCTCCAGATTTACGCCGTGTAACACCTGAGACTCTCCGAAGCTATGTGCCACGTGATTAAATGACAATAATGAATTTTCCATATCAGTGATCCCAGCGTGTTTTTAGTAGTGTGATAAGCGTTGGTAAGTCAATATCCAACTGCTTACTTTGTTGGATGAGTTCGTCGGCGGCTTGGTGTAATAATTGTTGTGTTTGTTCATCTGTTTCAGAGGCTCGTGCGGCGACTTGCGAGGGTTGGCCCCGGCGGCGTTCAATCCAACCTTGCTCGGTTAATTGACTCATTGCTCGTGATACTGTCATTGGGTTGACGGTAAAATATTCAGCAATGCTGCGTACTGAGGGCAATGTGTCGCCAACTTGTAATTGACCGCCCACAATCAGGCGAACAATTTGCTGCTGCAATTGTTTATAAATGGGCTCGCCACTGTTTGGGTTGACAATTATATTTTCAAGCATTAACCTAGACCAACTGTATCAATACAGTAATACACCAATACACTGAGTAAGACAGTAACACAGTGTGGTTAAAAATCAATAAGGAAGACGGAAATGAGTGTGTTAATTAGCAAAAGGTTGCGACAGCTTAGCCTTGTAACTGCTGGATTATTGTTAGGCCTGTCAGGGTTTGTCAGTGCACAACAAGTGCCTGCTACTACAGTGGAAACCAGCCCCTGTTATGTTAAAGGATTTGAAGACCGCATGACGTGCGGCAGTATAAAACAGCCATTAAGGCCGGATGAACAAGGGCCAGATGCAGCCACCATTGATATTCATTTTGCTATTATTCCAGCGATTAAACCTAGCCATTCAACGGAAGCCGTGATGGCGTTTGCTGGTGGTCCAGGTCAAGGCGCCATTGAGTTTGCCGGTGGTTTTGCTCGCAGTCTGCGTTATGTCCGTGAAACCCGTGATATTTTGTTAGTTGATCAACGTGGTACGGGCCGTTCACAGCGACTGCAATGTGAGTCTGAGGAGTTTATCTCGCCCTATGAGTTCGATGAACGTCAGATTGATACTGACCAGTTAACTAAAGACGAATCTATCCGTTGCGTTGACGCATTGAATACTGATTTGAGTGCATTTTCAACGGTTAATGCTGCCAGTGATTTTGAAGCGGTACGTCAAGCGTTAGGTTATCAAGGGTTGCACTTATACGGCGTGTCTTATGGTAGCCGAATAGCACAAGAATTTACCCGCCAGTACCCAGGTTCAGTATTAACCAGTACCTTAGATGGTGTGGTGCCGATGCAGCAAAGCCTAGCAAATATTGGTATCGCAATTGATGATGCCATGCAGGCGGTTTTTGCTGACTGTCGAGCAGACACCGGTTGTAATCAGGTACATAGTAATCTAGAGGAAAAGTTAAAAACCGTGATCACGCGCTTGCGTAACAATCCTGCCACCATTCAAATACGCCATCCTAAAAGTCATAAAATGATTAATTTTGTGGTGACACCGGATAAATTTCTCGGTTCGTTACGACTGGCTCTGTACAGTCATGTGACACGCGCCTTGATCCCGTTAGTAATAACTCAAGGGATGGATAACGATTACTCGACATTGACGGGGTTGATGTCAGATTCAGACATGTTAAACAGCTTAGCCATGGGCATGCATAACGTGATTGTTTGTGGTGAAGACTGGCCAATACTAGACAAGCAAACCCGTGCCGATTTACAGGGCTCTTTCTTTGCTGAGGAAATGGTTAAAGCATTTGATTTGATTTGTCCTATTTGGGATGTCACTCCGGTTACACAAAGCTTTTATCAGCCATTAAGCAATGATATTCCAACCTTGTTATTATCGGGTGGACTTGATCCTGCGACACCACCGAGTTGGGCAGAATTGGCAATGGTCAATATGACTAACGCTCGCCATTTAATTGCTCCTTCAGCGACCCATAATGTGATTGCTCAAAGTTGTGCTAACAAGTTGGTACGTCAATTTGTGGATGAAGCCAGTGCAGAAAATATTGATGCGGAATGCATGGAAAAGGATACCCGTAAAAGGTTCTTTATGAACGTGAATGGTGTGGTTGCACCGCAAACAGCAACGGAACAGGAGGGATAAGTCATGATATCAGTGAATAATTTACAAAAGAAAATCGGTACTGTTAACGCCATGGACGGATTGAGCTTTACTGCTGAAGACGGAAAAATAACGGGCTTACTGGGCCCTAACGGCGCCGGTAAAACTACCTGTTTACGTACCCTATTTGGTTTACTAAAAGCCGATGCGGGTAGTGCTGAAATTGACGGTATTGATGTGGCCGTGAATGCCACGTCTGCTAAGCAGCAGGTTGGACTATTTCCCGATCCGTCGGGGTTATATGAGCGCCTCACTCCGCGGGAGTATATACAGTTCTTTGCTGAATTAAGTGGTTTGTCAGCCGCAGAGGCAAAAACCGCAACCGCTGATGTGTTAGAAAAACTGCAAATGAATGATATTGCAGACCGTCGCTGTAAAGGCTTTTCTCAAGGTCAATCAATGAAGACCGCATTAGCACAGGCCATTGTGCACAAGCCCCGTAATATTATTTTGGATGAGCCAACTCGGGGTTTAGATGTAATGAGCACACGTATCTTACGTGACTTATTAAAAATACTGAGAGATCAAGGTCATTGTGTGTTGTTTTCCAGCCATGTCATGCAAGAAGTCGCTGCCTTATGTGACCATGTTGTGGTCATGGCAAAAGGTAAAGTGGTGGCAGAAGGTACCCCCCAAGAGCTTTGTGAGCGCACAGGTGAAAGCAGCTTAGAAGAGGCGTTTATTCGTTTAATTGGAAGTGATGAAGGGATTGCAGCATAATGAAATTAATTAATGTCCTTGTAAAAAAAGAAATATTGGATGCTAGCAGAGACAAGCGCTCAGTCATGGCTGGTCTTTATTATGCGGTATTCTCCCCGATCCTCATGTGTGGTTTGTTTATGGTGTTGTTGAAGCAGTTTTCCTCGCCTGAAGAACTGGCCATTACCATTGAACGCGGTGACATTGCGCCTAATTTAATCCAGTATCTCAATAGTAAAACCATTGTACACAGTGATGACAGCGAAGAAGTTAAAGCCATCACACTTAAAATCAGTGCCGATTACCCTGATAATATGCGTCAAGGAAAGCCGGCTGAGATCACTGTTATTGCTGACAAGTCAGATGACCAACTGCGTAAATCAGTGGTTAGGTTAGAACGTGCCTTGGCAGAATATAACAATGAAGTGGCCAGCTTGCGGTTGCTTACCAGAGGGATATCGCCCAGCTTGATGCGTGCGGTTGATGTACAAGTGCAGGACCAAGCGACACCCGATTCTAAGGGGGGAATGTTTCTCGGTATAGCCACCTTCTCTATTGTACTGACCCTGTTTTATGCGGCGATGAACTTAGCGATAGATACCAGTGCTGGTGAGCGTGAGCGCAATTCATTAGCTTTATTATTGAGCCATCCGGTAAGTCCGTTACAAATAGTGTTATCAAAAGTACTGGCTATTTCGTCATTCTCAATGCTGGGACTTGTGATCATACTGGTGGTGTCTAAGTTTTCCTATGCCATGGTTCCATGGGAGCAATTGGGTTTCAGTGTGACCTTGGATACACCCTTTATGCTGTTTTGTTTTGTGGTTGGTGTACCACTGGCATTAATGTCTGCCAGCTTGCAGGTGTTTGTGTCGTTTATGGCAAAATCATTTAAAGAGGCTCAGTCTTATGTGACCATGGTGTTATTCATTCCCATGATGCTATCCATGGTGACCATGTACGATATTGCCGTGGATAAGGTGCAGTGGTTACCCGTAGCGGCGCAACAATACGCCATGATTGAGATGATTAAAGGCAACCCAATACCATTACCACAAGTATTGCTGTCTACCGCAATTACACTTGCCCTGTTTGGCTTATTTGCTTGGTTGAGTAGCAGAATGTTGAAGAGTGAACGGGTCGTGTTTGGTTTGTAACAATAGCCAGACATTTACATACTTTAATTAGAAGGAAATCGAAAAGCACCGCTAATAGTATCAGCGGTGCTTTTGGGTTCCTAGGCTAAGGACAGAGCATTAATACTATCTGTTGCTGCCTCAAGTCTCTTTTCACCGCCTTGCATATTGAGGCCTTCAGCATAAATAAATTCAATATTATCCATACCCAAGAACGAGAAAACATCGTTTAAGTACTGTGTTTGTGAGTCTTTTTCCGTGCCTTGGTACATACCGCCGCGAGTTGCTATGACGTAGACTTTTTTATTGGTGAGTAATCCTTGAGGTCCGTTTTCAGTATACTGAAAAGTAATGCCAGCGCGAGCAACACGATCAATCCAAGCTTTGAATGTGGATGGAACGCTGAAATTGTAAAGTGGCATGGGCACAATCAGAGTATCACTTTGTTTCAGCTCTGCTATCAACTGTTCTGATAATACTGCTAGTTCTGCCTGTTCTGGTGTTCGGTCTTGTGACGGTGTCATCCAGGCTAACATTTCGTCTTTGCTTAGGTGGGGTAGCGGGCTGGTGACGAGATCACGAATTGTTGTCGTATGATTACCTTGCTGCTTAAATACGGAAGCTAACTGATTGGCCAGTTGATTAGATTGACTTTGATCTCCGTTAAGAGATGACTGAACGATGAGGATATTCTGCATGTGTTTGATACCTTAGTCTTGGTGAGACAGTTGTCGGTGAATGTGACACAAGTATCAAAGGAATTGAGGATAATGAAAATTATAAAAAAACAGACAATTCATTCTGTTTATTAGAATGGTTACGCTTATTATTAAATTTAACAGTAATTAACCCTCAGCATCATTCTTATAAGTAGAATGTTTTAAGTGGATAATACGAATTATTTTTTACTTGATAGACACATATACTGACCCTGAAATTAACAGTCATAAGGTAAATTATGGATTATATTCGTTCATCAGACAGTCGTGGAAAAGTAGATTTAGGCTGGCTTAAAAGTAATCATTCTTTTTCTTTTGGTCATTATTACGACCCAGAGCATATGGGCGTATCGGTATTACGCGTGATTAACGATGATACCGTGATGCCAGGGCGGGGCTTTGATACTCACGGACACCGGGATATGGAAATTATTTCCTATGTCACTGAGGGTGCATTGAAACACAAAGACAACACGGGCAATGACTATTTAGTATCTGCCGGTGAAGTCCAACGTATGAGTGCGGGCAGGGGTGTCATGCATTCTGAATTTAATGCTTCAGACACTGAACAAGTGAAGTTCCTGCAAATATGGATACAGCCCAATGTGAAGGGTATTGAGCCGAGTTACGAGCAAAAGAGAATACGACAACAAGGTCAGCTGACGCCATTAGTCACTCCGACAGGTGAGGGTGGCACACTGTCTATAAATCAGGATGCAAGCTTGTCTAGATTGGTACTAGGAAATGGAGAAAAAATAAGCTTATCAACGGAACAACGTACAGGATATTTGCATATTATTCGCGGACAGGTGCAGGCTAATGAACAACAGTTTAGCGCCGGTGACGGCTTCGCATTGCAAGCCAATCAATCAATCTTGTTAGAGGCGACTGAAAAGCTAGAAGCCATTTGGTTTGATTTGCCTGAGCACGCCGGTTAACGGTTAATGAGTATCGACATCGCAACCCTGCTATTAATCGCTCTGGTAGTCATTTTGATTGGACTATCCAAATCGGCATTTGCTGGTGCGCTGGGGGTATTTGCCGTGCCCTTGTTGATGCTCAAGTTAACCGCCATAGAAGCCATCACGATTGTGTTACCCATCTTAATGATGTCTGACGTATTCAGCGTTAGAAGCTTTTGGCGGCAGTGGGACACCAAGTTACTGATTTTACTTATACCAGGGGCTGTTGTCGGTGTAGCAGCTGCCACTTTATTACTGGGGCAGGTAAATAGCCATGTGTTGCGTTCATTGATTGGCTTCATTTGTATTGCGTTTGCGCTTAAAAATCTATGCTTTGAACAGCTTAAATTGAGTCTTCTAAAGCATCCAATTGGGGCTTTTCTGATGTCTGGTGCCTCTGCCATTAGCAGCACACTAGTGCACGCGGGTGGGCCGCCCTTGATCATTTATTTCTCTGCTATTGGCCTGGATAAAAAACAATTCATTGCCACCGCCGCCGCGTTTTTTGCCATCATGAATGTGATTAAATTGGCTGGAATGCTGAGCCTAGGCTTACTAACGATGGAGACAATAGTTTTAGCACTGGCATTCGCCCCTGTTGCGCTTCTGGGAAACAAACTTGGACTTGCGATCAGTCAAAGCATTAATACACAGCAGTTTTTAACTGTGATGAATGTATTACTATTACTATTGGGTGCTTGGTTACTGAGTACCTAATAGTGTGACCTTTTGCTGTTTATATCCTGTTGATAACATGCTGTAAACTTGTTGGCTTGCTGTGAAAAGTTGGTAAAAAACTAATTTTAATTCAACAAGTTTTTAGCATCAGCTGTCTTTTAAAGATTAGTATTTTCTTCTGTGGGTAACTGCATGCACTGGTAGCGCAATTCTCCTAGAAAAGTTCTGGATGCAGGCCCCAAGGGTACCTGATCATTAACTACCAAATGGAGCTGTGCTTTGCGCTGCGTGTCGGTTTGTAGGGGGAGCGGTTTTAATGAACCGTTGATTAACTCTGCTTCAATTAACGCCGTGGGTAACCATGCAAAGCCAAAACCCTTGATGATCATATCTATTGAGGTACGCAGATGACTCACAGTCCAGCGTTGCTCCGCCTTTAACCACCCAACATCCTTTTTACGGCTAACGGCAGAATCCCTGACTACGATTTGTCGGTGGTCTTTTAAGGTATCCAAGGTGATATTCTGCTGATATTGATGTAATGGGTGATCAGGGCTTGCCACGGCGACAAACTTTAACTGACACAGTTCTTCACTGAACAATTCATCAATGACAAAGGGCGTAATAGCAATGTCCACATCTCCCTGTTCAAGTAATTCAGTCGCACCGCTTAATACGGATTCAATGAGCTCAATTCGCAGAAATGGAAATTCTGTGGATACTTTATCTAGTACTTTGTATAGCAGGTTTGGTGGGAAAATAGCATCGACGGCAATACGCAATTTGGATTCCACCCCTTCGGCCATTTTACTGCCCATGGTTTCAATTCGCGTTGCTTCCTCAAGCAAATGGTTTGCTCTGGTCAGCATCAACTCACCCGCTTCAGTGAGCTTGGTTCGTCGGCCTTCAACGGTAAATAATTTTAATCCTAGTACTTGCTCTACCTTATTGACGGCACTGTGAATACTTGACTGGCTCTTATGTACGCCTTGAGAAGCCTGATTGAAGCCGCCGTATTCAACCACGGCAACAAACATGCGCCATTGTTCTAAGGTTATTTTCAACATGGATTATCCTTTGGCCGGATTAATGTCATTGCCAGTTTCAATGGGTAAATCTGGTTGTCCGCCCCACTGTGACCATGAACCATCATACAACCGTGTATTGTTATAGCCAGCGATATGAGCAGCGAGTAATATGATGCAAGCAGTAATGCCTGAGCCGCATGAAAATGTCAGCTGTTGTTGATGGTCATTATCAGGGCCGAGTACCTTGCTGAATAATGAGTTTAGCTCTGTTGACGATTTAAATTGGCCTTTGTGCCACACCTTGTGGAAAGGTAGGTTGATTGCACCCGGTATATGGCCAGCGCGCATTCCCTCTCGCGGCTCGCCTTTTTCACCACTGAAACGGCCAGGTGAACGAGAATCAAGAATCGGTTGAGAACGATTATTCAAGTTTGCCAATAGCTGATCGACTGATACTAAGCTGTGCCAGTTCGGTGTTGCTAATGCCGGTGTAACTTGCGAGCTATGAATCCTTGCATTCTCAATAACCTTATTGGTTATGGGATAATTATGCTTAAGCCAAAGGGGTAAGCCTCCGTCTAATACAGAGACATTCATAAGGCCCATCAGGGTGAAAATAAACCAGGCTCGAGGAGAAGCATAGTTACCTTGGTTATCATACAAAATGATATGGCTATCGGCGTGTATATTAAGTTTTTCTGCAAAATCGTTAAAACAGGCTTCGGTGGGAAAGGTGTTGGGTAGTGATGACGATGAATCAATCAACACATGTTCCAAGTCGCAACGGTGACTGTTTGGAATAAAAACCGGTTGCTCATAGGTAACTTCCACCATGCCTTTAACATTCGCCATACTGGCATCGAGTATCACGACATTAGGATCATTGAGGTTATCGGCTAACCATTGCACGGAAACCAGTGGTGTTGACATTGTTACCTCCCTTATATTTTGGCCTCTGATTACAACACACAACCTTAACTGAAAACAGCGGTTAAACTCTCTTTACTCTTTTTCTTTAAACTGTTTAAACAGGACAGCCATTAATCTATACCACCATTTTTGATGATATACCCAAACACAACAGTTGACGATTAAACTCACATCAATCGCTTACTTAACGTCTGAGGTTGTTATGCCCCGTAATCGCGCGAGTCAAATCAGTTTGCAAGATACTCCTTACTATCATTGTGTTTCACGCTGTGTCCGCCGCAGTTATTTGTGCGGTCAGGATTCATTAACAGGACGGTCGTATGAGCACCGACGACAATGGGATGAGTTTAAATAGGACAGCCATTAATATATACCACCATTTTTGATGATATACCCAAACACAACAGTTGATGATTACACTCACATCAGTCGCTTACTTAACGTCTGAGGTTGTTATGCCCCGTAATCGCGCGAGTCAAATCAGTTTGCAAGATACTCCTTACTATCATTGTGTTTCACGCTGTGTCCGCCGCAGTTATTTGTGCGGTGAGGATGCATTAACAGGACGGTCGTATGAGCACCGACGACAATGGGTTGAGGATCGTCTGTTGTTTTTAGCCAATGTGTTTGCCATTGATATATGTGCCTATGCGGTGATGAGTAATCATACCCATGTGGTGCTCCATGTTGATACGGAAAGAGCCGTTGGGTGGAGTGATGATGAAGTACTCACACGTTATCACCGATTACATAAAGGCACCTTGTTAACACAACAGTATAGACAGATTAACACTCGGAAATCCTTGTCAAAAGCGGAGTTGTTCACCATTAAAGCGAGCATAAAAGTATTCAGAGAGCGTTTGTGTTGTATCAGTTGGTTTATGCGATCCTTAAATGAGTACATTGCCCGCGAAGCAAACAAGGAGGACGATTGCACCGGAAGATTTTGGGAAGGGCGATTTAAGTCTCAAGCCCTATTAGATAAGGCGGCATTGCTAAGTTGTATGGCGTATGTGGATTTAAATCCAGTGAGGGCTAAGATGACAGA
>JBELHI010000076.1:0-10015 GCA_042091475.1 Alteromonadaceae bacterium | reverse complement strand
CGCGACCCCCGGCGTGACAGGCCGGTATTCTAACCAACTGAACTACCACTCCGCAGTATCAAACATCAACAAACACATTGGCGGAGTGGACGGGACTCGAACCCGCGACCCCCGGCGTGACAGGCCGGTATTCTAACCAACTGAACTACCACTCCGCTGTATGCTTGTTGCCACTGACAAGACATCATCTCGTCAGTGCGAGCGCATCATATGAATAATCCTGTGCGCAGTCAATAGTTTTTATCGCTTTTTGATGGAATATCACATTTTTTTTGTTTGTTTGTTGCATAAATAATCAAACTGAACAAAGAACACACAAACAGTGGGTAGCCTGTTTTACTTAAGCCAAAACCAGATTAACATTGCACCACCAAGGATTAATAACCCACCATTAATAAGTAATAACAGCAACCAAGGAAAGGGCTCTTCTAATGGCTCTGTCAACGCTGGTTGCAAATAAGATGTGTTCGCTGGTGGAGTAACCTTTTGTTCTGCATCAATACCGCTTTGTTGCACAGGGTCAATATCACTATTTTCGCTGTCAGTCGCGGCTAAAGCCCCCTCGGAGGGATTCGTAGCTTGAATAAGGTGTTCAACAACAAATGAATATTCTGGCACCGTCACTACGATTTCCCGATCTTCAATTGTCGTCGCATAAAGCGTAATGTTGACACGGTAAACGCCAGCAAGATAATTAGGAATTTTGACACTGCGGGTACCGTTTTCGTCAAATTCAGTAACGGAAAAATTTTGAATATCCCCATTGGGAGCTTGTACGCCGCCAGATACCACAAAATCTTTTTGTTGTATGAACGGACTGTCAGCGTAGACATACAAAGTATGCTCTCCGCTGCGATCAGGGGTTTTGTCTAAATCAACATTCATTGCTACTGGCGTAGGTAGTAAATTAACTGGCTGATGATGATATTGACGACTAAACATAGGTGTTTCAACGTCAAAAACCGGCAACCACTCACCCGCCGACAGATTTAGATTAAACTTGCCGGTAAACACCCCGTCATTTGGCCTCTCATCCATACCTTTGCCGTCATCTTGAAATTGTGTAATGTGTGTGGAGGGTAAGGCAAAGTTTTGTGACGCTTCATTATTGGTACTATCAAAGTGAATATTTAAGGTCACCACATCTCTAAACTCATTTTGATCTATTGCTTGACCGTTATTCGTCAGGCGCACAGTTTTCTTTAATATCTCACCGGCATATAAAATATTGGGAAGAGGGTCAACAACCAGTGCCAGATCACTTAATACCATCACCTTACTATTCGGCAAGACATCACCAATAACCTGCCACGGGCCAGGCATAGGGTTATCAATTTTAATCATGTCATAAGACAAATCGTCATACCACTCAACGTCGATATTAGTCGCTGAATCATCTTGATACAATTTTTCGCCGTTTGGTTGCACGAGTATTACTGGGGCTGAACCATAATCTCTGAAAAACAGCAAAGTCACTTGTTCAACTTTGTAGTCCACACGAAAGCGGTTCTGCAACAAGCGGATACCATTAAAGGCATCGCCATCAATAATAGAGACTGGAGAAATTGAAGAATATGCCGCTGTTGATACTTGAGGTTCAGAGATATTTATTGCACTAGCACTAGCTATCCAAACGATACCGATTAACGTTGCGAGCAGGTTTTTCACAGACATTCCTTTATATCTTATTCCATATACACTGACCACTCTCTTTAGTGATCACATCTAAACGCGTCGTGTGTTCAACCAGTTCATCGGCCGTCGCCTGTATTACTTTAAAGGGTTGTCTAGCAGATGACACTCGGGTTATCCCCCCCGCACTGACGGAATCACTTTCACCTTTCAAGTTTAGCTTAGTTTGTCCACCCGTCATCAATAAATAGACATCGGCCAATATTTCAGCATCAAGTAAGGCGCCGTGTAATATACGATGTGAGTTATCAATGCCATAGCGACGGCATAATGCATCCAGGTTATTTTTTTGCCCTGGGTGAAGATCTCGAGCCAGAGTCAATGAATCTAGTATGCCACAAACATCAGCCGTGGCTTTAATTGGTGGTGATGCCAATTGATTAAATTCGTGATCCATAAAACCAATATCAAAGGGCGCATTGTGAATCACTAACTGAGAGCCTTTAATAAAATCCAAAAACTCAACGGCAATATCTCGAAAGAGTGGTTTATCGGCTACTTGCTCGTTAGTGATACCATGGACATCAATGGCCTCTTGTTCAATTTCCCGCTGTGGATTGATGTAAACATGATAATGTCGCCCCGTAAGGCGCCTATTCTCAAGTTCTACACAGCCGATCTCAATGATTTTGTGACCTTTTTTAGGGTCGATACCCGTAGTTTCTGTATCAAGAACAACTTGTCTCATATTATTTGCTATCCAATTAACGATGGGAACATTATACTGCTCACAATAACAAAATTACACCATAGTTGATATGAAGAAAATACAGATGTTTACAGACGGTTCATGCCTCGGAAATCCAGGCCCTGGTGGCTATGGCGTAGTCATGGAGTTTAATCAGCACCAAAAAGAATTGAGTGAGGGCTTTAAACATACAACGAATAACAGAATGGAGCTGCTTGCTGCAATTGAGGGTTTAGCCTCTCTAACTGAGACGTGCCACGTGATACTGACCACCGATAGTCAATATGTTAAACAGGGCATCAATCAATGGATCAACAATTGGCGGAGAAATGGCTGGAAGACCGCGGCTAAAAAAGCGGTAAAGAATGTCGACTTATGGCAACGCTTGGATACTCTGACGCAGCAGCATACTATCGAATGGCGCTGGGTTAAGGGACATTCTGGACATCCACAAAACGAGCGTTGTGATGATCTCGCACGCACGGCGGCAGAAAGTAGCTCACTGAGAGCGGATACCGGTTTTATAGACACTTAAAGGGACAAGTAATGGACAATACAAGCATAGAAATACGCGTCGCCGCGATGGGCGACTTAGATGCAATAAAAAAATTACACAGCCGTTACCAATTACAAACCATTGAAGAACAAGACAAGGCCGACGGTTTTGTTACTACTGCGTTTACTGATCAGCAATGGCAACATGTGATCAGTACGGAAAAAGGCATGTGCATTGCCGTTGACGGTGAGCAAGTGGTGGGCTATGCCATTGGTGCTTCCTGGCAATTCTTTTCAGCATGGCCTCTGTTTGCCCATATGATCACTAATTTACCCAAAAAATCCTACAATGATCAGGCCTTGAGTGACAGCAACAGCTATCAATACGGCCCAATTTGTGTTGCCGGCGAATACCGTAGCAGTGGCTTATTTGAGCGTCTATTTGAATATTCAAAGCAGATGATGTCTACTCGTTATCCATTTATGGTGACTTTCATTAACAAACGTAATCCCCGTTCGTTTGCTGCCCACGACAAAAAGACATCGTTGAATGTCATTAGCGAATTTGAATTTAACGGTCAATCATTTTACGAACTGGCGTCTGCTACCCAAAACTAATGAATCGCTCGGTTTTGATTAATCAAAATCGAGCTGACGATCATCCGCAGCTTTTAACAATAAGCTTTTACTTTCCTGTAAAAATTGTTGAGAGTAATCACCAAACCACTGGGATACATCGTGGAATTGGCTTTTAAACGTCTCTTTGTCATCATTTTCCAACAACGCAATGGCCTCATCAAAACGTTTGCTGAAGCGCTTTAACACCTGAACACTGTCCTTATTAGAAAAAATAATGTCAGCATAAAGGGTTGAGTTTTGCGCAAAAAGACGTCCAACCATAGCCAATTCCAAGCGGTATATGGGTGAGCTAAACGCCACCAGCTGCTCCAAATTAACATTTTCTTTATGTAAATGAGCCCCATAAACAAAACTTGAGAAGTGACGCATGACTTGAATGAAGCCCATGCTACGGTCATGTTGAATTGCGTCGCTCTCACACAACACCGCCCCCCACAAAGACAATTGGTCAAGTAACCACTGATAATCATTCTGCTGACGTCCGTGACATACCACAACAACCTGCTTAACAAAGCCGTTTACATCAGGACCAAACATTGGGTGTAAACCTACCACAGGACCGGCATGGGCTCTCATCATTGCTTCTAAAGGGGATTGTTTAATACTAGTAATATCAGCGAGGACACAATGACTAGGAAGCTTATTCAGTCCCTCAACAACCTCGCAAGTGACGTTAATTGGTACGGCAACCAATACTAAATCAGCATTGGCTAGCAGTGACTCTGAGTTTTGCCATTGGTCTTTCTCAAGACTTGATACAATGTATCCGCTGGCAGCAAATGCCTTCATGAATACCTTGCCCAAGGCACCACCGCCGCCAATAACAACAATATTACCACCGCCCTCACGCAAGCAGCGATAGTCATGATCTTGAGTGGTATATGACTCACGCATGATGCGTCGTAAGATATCTTCGATTAACTGTGGAGGTACTAACTTAGCACTGGCTTCTCGGCGACGATTAGCGATTAATTCGGATTCACGCTGGGGCACATAGACAGGTAAACCACGGGCTCTTTTATAATCGCCGACCTGTTTCGTCAGGCCGGCTCTGCGGCGCAGCAAATCAACCAACTGACTGTCAACATCATCAATCTGATCGCGTAAATCATCTAACTCAGTAGGTTTCATAATGTCCTTTTATATAATGCGTTGCGGTAAAACGTCAGCCAGCTTATCTCTAGCGAGCTTTAATAAGTCTACCGTTTGTGGCCAAGAAATACACCCATCAGTGATAGAAACACCATAATCTAATTCTGCCATGGTTTTACCGTCAGATTTTTGATTACCAGCGTTGAGGTGACTCTCTAACATAAGACCAATGATAGACTGGTTACCATCAACAATTTGATTGATAACATTGTCAGCCACTAATGGTTGACGACGGTAATCTTTATTTGAATTTGCGTGACTGCAATCTACTACCAAGCCGCCACTTAATTGGGCATCTTCTAGCTGTCTCTCGCATTCAGCTATACACACTGAATCGTAATTAGGTTGCTTACCACCGCGGAGAATAACGTGACCATCAGGGTTGCCTTTGGTGCTAATAATACTCACTTGGCCTTCATTGTTAATGCCAAGAAAACTGTGACCACTGGCTGCTGATTCTAGTGCATTCATGGCAATATTAAGACTGCCGTCAGTGCCATTTTTAAAGCCTACGGGCATCGACAAGCCACTCGCCATCTCTCGGTGAGTCTGTGATTCAGAGGTACGAGCACCAATCGCAGCCCAACTAAATAGCTCGGCTAAATACTGTGGGCTTATGGGATCGAGGGCTTCCGTTGCAACCGGTAACTCAAGCTCCGCCAACCAAATTAACAACTCCCTTGCTTTGCGAAGACCCGCTTCAATATCAAAACTGCCATCCATGTGAGGATCATTGATCAGACCTTTCCAGCCCACCGTGGTACGAGGCTTCTCAAAGTACACTCGCATAACAATAAATAAAGTGTCTTTGCAACTTTCATGTAGTTCTTTTAATTTAAGGGCATATTCCTTCGCTGCATCTATGTCATGAATAGAACACGGACCAGTAATCACTAATAATCTACCGTCTTTGCGATGGATAATATCGGAGATAATTTGACGAGACGTTTTAATCACGGACAATGCGTGCTCAGATACGGGTAATTCCTTGGCTAGTGCATCCGGGGTTGAAATAACCTGTTCATCAGAGACATGAACATTGGTAATGGAATCTTTGTACATAATAATACCTACCTACTTTACTGCCGAGCCACCCGACAAACCGTAAACAATTTATTACAGCGGAACCGGCGAATTTTAACAACTCTAGTTATTGACTTTTTATCAGTATAGATAACTCAAGGCAAGTAGTATTTTTAACTATTTCATTTTTTGCTTAATTATCCAGCAAAAAACCCTCTAACGGCTTATCAACGGAGAAAGTTCATGGGTTTTACTCTACAATCACTATTCGCTTGGATTGCTAGGCAACAGCTGAGATAATTCACGTATAGTTTATTTACCCAATGGATAATTATGAAAATATTAGTTCGCAACCTTGCTCGTACAACCACTGAAGATGACATCAAGCAATTATTTAGTGACTTTGGTGTTGTTATTGAATGTACCTTAGTGCTAGACCAAGTTACGGGGGCATCTAAGGGCTTTGCCTTTATTGAGATGAATTCTGACAGTGCCGAGACCGCTATCAAGCAGTTAAATCTATCAATGCTGGACAACAGTAAAATTAGAGTTAAGTTGGCTGAGGGTTAATATCCAAAGCAATAAAAAACCCGCCAAATGGCGGGTTTTTCATGTCAGTTAACGTTAGCTTTAAATTAATATTAATTAAGCTTTTCTTTGATACGTGCAGAACGACCTGAACGCTCGCGAAGATAGTAAAGTTTCGCACGACGAACGTCACCACGACGCTTAACTTCGATCTTTGCTACTGCTTTACTGTGAGTTTGGAACACACGCTCAACACCTTCACCGTTAGAAATCTTACGTACGGTAAATGCTGAGTGCAAACCGCGGTTACGCTTTGCAATTACTACACCTTCATACGCCTGAAGACGCTCTTTCTCGCCTTCCTTAACACGAACCTGGATAACTACTGTATCTCCAGGTGCAAACTCAGGCACATCTTGCTTCAATTGAGCTTCCTCAATGCGCTTGATAATGTCTTGATTAACTTTACTCATAATTAACCTCTTATCCTAGTTAACTGTCATCATGCTGCAAATGCGTCTCGACATATTCGTCTAATAACCGCTTTTGCTCCTCAGTCAGAGCTAGGTTGTTCAATAATTCAGGACGTCGTTGCCAGGTTCTACCTAGCGACTGTTGTAAACGCCACTGCCTAATTTTTTCGTGGTTGCCGCTTAGCAATACACTAGGTACAGCCTCACCATCCAGTACTTCTGGGCGAGTATAATGGGGACAATCAAGTAATCCGTCGTTAAACGAATCTTCCTGAGCTGAGGCCTCGTGGCCTAACACCCCGGGAACTAGCCGGATTATCGCATCCATCAACACCATGGCAGGTAACTCCCCACCACTTAATACGTAATCACCAATGGACCATTCCTGATCAACCAATGATTGTATTACGCGTTCATCAATACCTTCATAGCGGCCGGCAATAAACACCAAATTGGTTTGTTCTGCCAGCTCAACTGCACCGTTGTGAGATAATGTCTGCCCTTGAGGCGACAAATAAATCACTTTAGCATTCTCTCCCACTGCTTTTTTCGCAGCGGTAATGGCATCCGTCAACGGTTGCACCATCATTAACATACCAGGTCCACCACCGTAAGGTCTGTCATCTACGGTACGATGTTTATCATGAGTAAAATCGCGAGGATTTATCAAAACAACATCCAACAAGCCGGACTTAATAGCCCTTCCTGTCACTCCGTAGTCAGTAAATGCCTGAAACATTTCAGGGAAAATACTAACAATGGCAAACTTACGCGGTTTCCCCATTAAAATGAGGGGTCCCAATCAACGGTCACAGTCTGTTGCGTACGGTTCACACTCAATACGACACTGTCGACTAAGTACGGAATCATACGCTCACTTTTGCCAAAAGCGTCGTTGTGATTTGCTTTTACTAGCAAGACATCATTGGCACCGGTTTCAAATAACTCCTTCACCGCCCCCAAATCATAGCCTTTATCTGTGACAACTTTCATTCCCACCAGATCACGCCAGTAAAACTCATCACTATCCAAGGTCGGAAGGGCAGTTTCTTCGATTAGAATATCTTGGTGTTTTATCACCTCGGCATCATCTCTCGAATCTACACCTAATAACTTTGCAATAACGCCTTTACCATGTCTGCGCCATTCTTCAATCTGTACAACACTTTTACCATCGCTTTGGTTAAAAAACCAAGGCTGATAATCAAAAATGCCATCAGCTTCCTCAGTATAGGGAGTTATTTTGACCCAACCTTTAACACCATAAGGTGCTCCAATTTTGCCAACAACTAACAACTTATCTGTTGTTTTTTCCACAATATACCTCGGCTCAACCTAACTTAGGCTGCTTTCTTAGCGTCTTTAACCAAGCTAGCAACACGGTCAGAAAGGCCTGCGCCTAAACCAACCCAGTGCTCAACACGCTCAAGATCCAAACGAAGACGTTCTTCTTGGCCTTGTGCAGTCGGGTTAAAGAAACCGATATTTTCAATGAAACGACCATCACGTGCGCGACGGCTGTCTGCCACCACTACTTGATAAAATGGACGCTTTTTTGCGCCACCGCGCTGTAAACGAATAGTAACCATATTTGCCTCAAACTCGTTGCGAGTAATGTTGTTGTTAGCACAACACCACTCTAGCGCTAACGTTAACTTAACTGCCTTTTTAATGCTATTTACACTAAAAGGCTGCCGTATTTTACGGGGTTTTGTTATTTTTACAAGGAAAAGTGTGAATAAAACACGTTAAGTTGATTAATAACCATGAAATAGCAAAAGAACGCCATTAACGGCCACAGAATAAGGTGTGGTGTACCTTAGTAATGAAATATCAATTCACCTATTATAGTGATGGCTAAAATAAGCGGTTGTAAATGTAGATTAGTCCTCTGGCGATGGTAAAAAGGTAGGCCAATGGCCTACCTTTAAAGTTGGTTATTAGCTTACGTGGCTGGGTTAATGACCGCCAGGGAACATCCCCCCCATACCTCCAGGTGGCATCATACCTTTCATTTTTTTCATCATTTTATGCATGCCACCGCCGGTCATCTTCTTCATCATTTTCTGCATTTGGGTGAATTGTTTAAGTAACCGGTTCACGTCTTGAATTTGTGTTCCAGACCCCGCTGCAATGCGACGCTTGCGCGAGCCTTTTATCAATTCTGGACGGGCGCGCTCTTTTTTTGTCATGGAGTTTATAATCGCTTCCATCTGCTTAAACGTTTTGTCGCCAGCGGCTTCGTCTACATGCTGCGCCATCTGTCCCATGCCCGGCATTTTGTCGAGTAAAGACATCATACCGCCCATACCTCTCATCTGCTCAAGCTGATCTTTAAAATCCTGTAGATCAAAGCCCTTGCCTTTTTTGACTTTGTTAGCAAGTTTGCTCGCTTTGTCTTTGTCTACATTGCGTTCAACTTCCTCAATCAAGCTAAGTACATCACCCATGCCCAAGATGCGAGAGGCAATACGCTCAGGATAGAAAGGCTCAAGCGCATCAAGCTTTTCACCCATCCCCATAAACTTAATCGGTTTACCAGTGATATGTCGTACCGATAATGCTGCGCCACCTCGCGCATCACCGTCAGCTTTAGTGAGAACCACACCGGTTAACGGTAAGGCTTCATCAAATGCTTTGGCTGTATTCGCTGCGTCTTGACCCGTCATCGCATCTACAACAAACAAGGTTTCTACTGGTTTGACCGATGCGTGTAATGCCTGAATCTCCTGCATCATGCTTTCATCAACATGCAAACGACCGGCGGTATCAACTATCAAGACATCAAAAAAACCTTTCTTTGCTTGTTCTATGGCTGCTTCTACGATGTCCTTTGGCTTTTGCTCAACATTTGATGGGAAAAAGGTAACGCCAACATCAGCTGCCAGTGTCTCAAGTTGCTTGATTGCAGCGGGGCGGTAAACGTCAGCACTCACCACCATCACTTTTTTTCGTTCACGCTCGTGTAATAATTTTGCTAGTTTACCAACAGTCGTCGTTTTACCAGCACCTTGGAGTCCAGCCATCAATACCACAGCTGGCGGCTGAGCAGATAAATCCAACTTTTCGTTGGCCTCACCCATAATCGCTTCAAGCTCAGATTGTACTATTTTGACAAAAACCTGCCCTGGACTCAGACTCTTGCTCACTTCTGAGCCAACCGCCCGCTGTTTAACATTTGCCACAAACTCACGGACAACAGGAAGGGCAACGTCTGCCTCAAGTAATGCCATACGAACTTCGCGTAAGGTGTCTTTAATATTGTCTTCTGTCAATCTGCCCTTTCCGCGTATGTTGCGCAAGGACTGGCCTAAACGGTCGGTCA
>JBELHI010000075.1:0-10044 GCA_042091475.1 Alteromonadaceae bacterium | reverse complement strand
CTGGGGGTAAGATGGGTTATTTTCTCACCAATGGTTTTAATGACTCGTTGTCCAAGCATGGCAAGACCCAATACAATACCAAAACCGCCCAAAGGTAAAATCCAAGGGGATAGAGTGGATTTACCAGAAATCTCACCACCGGACTGAACAATATTCACCACCGCCGCAACCGGACCAATGGCATTGGCCACATCATTTGAGCCATGAGCGAAGGCCATACAACAAGCAGTAACCACCATTAATACGGCAAAAATACGTTCAATGGTCTTGGATTGCTCCTCTAAATCAGCGTTATCATCAAGTTTAATACGCTTGATAAACAGGTGTCCCAAAATACCCACAACCACAGCACAGCTAATAGCGAGTAGATAACCGTGCTCAGCAGATAAATTAAGGCCAATGTGTTTTAAACCTTTTTTGATGGTAACAAGGAACATGATAAACGCGGCAAGTGCCATGTAGATGGGCACATAGCGTTGCGCTTGTTTGAATGGATTCTGACGATTAAATATTAATGTTTCAGCGCTTTTATAAATTAAATACGCAATGAAACCGGCGATTGCAGGCGTGATAACCCAACTACCTAGGATTCCGCCAACCTTACTCCAAGTTACTGCATCAACACTAACGCCAACCACGGCAAAGCCAACGATGGCGCCTATGATAGAGTGCGTGGTTGATACTGGCCAGCCTTTTAGCGATGCGACCAGTAACCAAGTGCCGGCAGCAAACAGTGAGGCTATCATGCCAATCACTAATAATTCAGGAGTATTGACGAAATAGCTTGATTCAATAATGCCCTTGCGAATGGTCGCGGTCACCTCGCCGCCCGCCAGATAGGCGCCGGCAAATTCAAATATCATTGCTATAAAGATAGCTTGTTTGATCGTTAATGCTTTAGAGCCAACTGATGTGCCCATTGCATTCGCAACGTCATTAGCACCAATACCCCAAGCCATAAATAGGCCAAAGATTGCTGCTAATGAAATCAACAACATTGAGTGTGTTGATAATATATCCATCTATCTGCTCCACTTTACCAAGCGTAGTTTATATATCTGTCGTAATTTCATTGCCTTACTTTGTAAGACAATAGCACGGTTGTACAAACACCGTTATTACCGATATCGCATTATTAAAAACATTCACACTGACAGATAAAATAATATGGTTAATATCGCTATCAGCTTCACAGTATATCGGCGCGAATAATAAACCATTGTAGGTATAGTGCAAGTATCACAAACCTTTTTTGTCACATTTTTGAAAAAAAAATGCAGTAAAAAACGCTTGTTTAAATATGCACAATCTATTAGGTCAAATGCCTATTGCTGCCGTCAACAAAATATAGCACGTAGTCACAGATGTTTTGGCACCTATCACCTATGCGCTCAAGAGCGCGCACAGACCACATCACGTCCATAATTTGTGGGATGCTTGATGGGTGTTTCATCATGTATTCTGTGAGCTGTTCAATCAACAGCTCATATTTCTTATCAATTTTTTTATCTTGTTTACTGACCGACTTACCGGCCTCTAAGTCCAGACGGGCAAAGGCATCCAAGGTATCTCCCAACATAACTTGTACACGAGCCCCCAAGGATTCAACACTTGATGCAAAAAGGCTTACAGACCCATGCTTATTTTCAGTTACTGCGTTAGCGATACGTCTGGCTTCATTGCCAATTCGAGCCAATTCAGTGATGGTTTTAAAAATAGCTAACACTAATCTTAAATCAGATGCAGTAGGCTGTCGCTTAGCAATGATACGGGTACATTCGTGCTCAATAGAGGCTTCCAGTTCTCGTACCGTGGCATGCTTTTCAACGACTTCTGCGGCCAATACGCGGTCACTACTGGTAATTGCCGTCAACGCGCACGTTAGCTGTTGCTCAACCAAGCCACCAAGACGTAAGACTCGATGACGGGCGTTCTCCAAGTCTTCATTGTATTGTGCTGATATGTGTTTACGTATGTTTGATTGCGACATAATTTTAACCTTTATCCATAACGCCCGGTAATATAATCTTCGGTAGCTTTCTTGTCAGGCATAGTAAATAGGGTGTTGGTGTCATTGTATTCAATCAATTCTCCCATATACATGAACGCCGTCTGGTCAGACACTCGCGCTGCCTGTTGCATGTTATGAGTGACAATAATAATGGTAAATTCGGCTTTTAAGGTATTGATAAGTTCTTCTATGGTCAAGGTAGAGATAGGATCTAACGCAGATGTAGGCTCATCTAACAATAAGATAGACGGCTTAACCGCAATAGCACGGGCAATCACTAAGCGTTGCTGCTGACCAAGGGATAACGCCAAGGCATCGTCATCAAGCCGGTCTTTCACTTCATTCCACAAACCCGCCAGACGCAATGAGCGTTCAGCTTCCTCTTGTAATATTCGGTGGTTACTAATGCCCTTCAAACGCAAGCCAAACACCACATTTTCAAAAATACTTTTGGGGAATGGATTCGGACGTTGGAACACCATACCCACGCGCTGTCTTAAATCAGCAACGTTCTCACGTTTTCGCAATATATTTTTACCAAATACTTTGATAGCCCCCTCAATTTGGCAATCATCAATCAAATCATTCATCCGGTTCAAACATCTCAACAGCGTTGACTTACCGCAGCCACTGGGCCCAATAAATGACGTTACTCCCCGTCTTGGGATCTTCATGTTGATATTGTGAAGTACCTTATTACTACCGTACTTGAGGCTTAATTGCTTAATATGTACCGCTATATCGCCTTTATCAAAGCTATCAACATCAATGGTAGCAAGGCCATAAGCATTAGTATCTGTATTTACTGTCATGTATTCCGTCCACCACCGTTACAACATACCGCGGTATTTATGAGTTAAATGATTTCTTATGGCGACCGCCGTGATATTCAATGACACAATAACAAGGATCAGCAACATCGCTGTTGCATAGACCAAGGGCCGCGACGTATCCATACTGGGTGATTGAAAACCCACATCAAAGATCTGATAACCCAAATGCATGAATTGACGATCCAAATGTACAAATGGAAAGGTACCATCCACCGGCAAGGCTGGCGCCGATTTTACCACGCCCACCAGCATTAAGGGCGCAACTTCTCCTGCAGCACGGGCGATGGCAAGAATCAGTCCAGTAATGATCGCGGGACTGGCAATCGGCAACAACACATGCATTATGGTTTCTAAGCGCGTGGCCCCCAATGCCATACACCCCAACTTAGTATGTTTGGGTATCCGAGACAAGCCCTCTTCTGTGGCAACAATGACCACAGGTAAGGTAAGTAAGGCCATTGTCAATGCAGCCCACAATACCCCTGGTTCGCCAAATGTTGGCGTAGGTAGTGAGTCAGCATAAAACGTATTATCAATACCACTGCCAATAAAATACACAAAGAATCCAAGCCCAAATACGCCGTAAACAATAGACGGTACGCCAGCCAAATTAACCACGGCAATACGGATAATCCGAGTGACGACAGTTTTTTGTGCGTATTCATGGAGGTAAATTGCCGCAATCACTCCCATAGGCGCTACCAATAATGTCATTAAAAAGACTAAAAATACGGTACCAAAAATAGCAGGAAATACACCGCCTTGAGCATTACCTTGCAATGAGTCGTAGCGTACAAAACGAGCAAAGTGAGTAACAAAATAACCTAGCTTGGCGAATACACTCATATCATTGGGCTGGTAGTATTCTACTACTTCACTGGTTGGGATAAGCAACGCTTCCCCGGCTAGGGTGGTGAGCCTGATCTGGCCTAAAGAAGCATCGCTGTTTTGTGAGGCCAAAGAACGGCTCATTTCGTCCTTCGCAAAACCAAATAGTTGTGAACCGTTAACACGTTCAACCACGGTGGCATTGAGTGGTCTGGTAAACTCAGCGGGTTGTGCGATCACCCACCGATATTGTGACCTTGCATTCATATCAGCGGATAACTTAAGTAAATATTGATAATGCTCTGCACCATTATCAGCTTGTTCATTAACTGACTGTTGCGCAACCAGAATACCTAACAGACCCGCACTGTCTGACTGGCTAGAGGGTGCATCATAATAAACCAAGGGTTGCGGCCAAAAATAGCCTAACCCCTTGACTGTGATCATGCTTACTAATCCCAATGCAGCGATCATAATGATACTGATTGTGCTGGACGTTAACCATATCCATGGTGTACCGCTGTGTAATACCTTTGATACTGACGCGTAAGTTCTCATCATTTACAATTCACTGTATTTTTTACGCAAGCGCTGGCGTATAACTTCCGCCAGACTGTTTAACACAAAGGTAGTGGTCAACAATACGAGGGCGGATAAGAACAAAACCCGGTAATGGGAACTACCAACACTTGATTCTGGAACTTCTATGGCAATATTGGCCGTTAGTGTACGGATACCTGTCAACAGATCCCAGTCTGCCAGAGGCGTATTCCCCGTTGCCATTAACACCACCATAGTCTCGCCAACCGCGCGTCCAAAACCAATCATAACCGCAGCAAAGATGCCAGAACTTGCCGTTAGCAGTACCACGCGTGTCACCGTTTGCCACTGTGTCGCACCAAGGGCTAGAGATCCTTGAATTAAATGGGAAGGTACCCCAGCAATGGCCTCCTCAGACAGGGTGTAAATGGTCGGTATAATCGCTAAGCCCATTAACGTTCCCACAACAAGCGTATTGCGCTGTTGATAATCAATCCCCCACTCCACACGCAGCCAATGCAGGAAATCACCGGCAAATAAGGCAGACTCAAGCATTGGTGCAAAGCGAGAAGACAGTGCAATAACCATCAATATCAGGGGTATCAACAAAAGTGGCAACCAATTATACAAGTCAGAATCAAAACGCTGCGTCACCGTACTTGTATAAAACGTGAAAGCAGCAATTAAGGCCAGAGGTAGCATCAACATGGACAGTAACACCGCCAACAAATTAGCCTCAATTATAGGCGCTAACCACAAGCCAGCAACAAAGCCCAATACTACAGTGGGTAGAGCCTCGATCATTTCTATTGACGGTTTTATCACGCTGCGTATTTTCGCAGACATGAAAAACGCCGTATACACAGCGGCACTGATAGCCAGCGGAATCGCAATTAAAATCGCCACCAAAGTGATTTTTATAGTGCCAATAGTTAATGGCACCAAACTAAATTTATTCGCATCAGTGTCACTACCAGAACTGGTTTGCCAAACATAGGCTTCAGAAGGATAACCTTGGTACCAAAGTTTATTAAACAGTGCATTGAAAGAAACATCAGGATGGGGATTATCAATCACGGTTTGCTCTATCTGGTTATCATTAAACAAAACCAATTGTTGTCCTGAGCTGGAAAGACTGAGGCCATGTATTGTGGCCAGTTTACTGTTGAATTGCCATTGCAACTGATTGTTGGTTGAATAATACCCCTGCGTGTTGCCTTGCTGATCGGCGACAACAAAGTGACGACCATCAAGACTGCCTGTCAGCAAACTCACGTTTAACTGAGTATCCCACTGGCGGATTGGTGTGAACGAATGACGTGTGGACAATGCCACACTAGACCAGAGGCTGACCACACCATCAGCAGAGGCAACGAGTATCATGTTACCGTCAGCCAACGGCGTCACCGTAATGACCTTTGATGGTAAAAAGGCACTGAGATCAATATCGTATAACAGTGACAGGCCCGCGGTTTTAATATGGTAGATTAACATTCGCTGTGACGAACGCACCGTTAACATGGTTAATTGTGTATTTAAAAACACCTGATCAATACCAGTCTCAATGGTAAGGTCTTGTTGCATCGTAGTACCGCTGGTCACATGGCGTTGTAAATAACTCAGCCCCTGACCATCACTGATGACCCACCCCAGACGTTTTTCTACCAGGTGAGCGTCGAACAGATTAGCTGATAGCACCTCAGACGAACTGACCTGCCGAGGTACATCCACGGCCAATGACGCAGTCAACATCGCCTCTTTAAATTCAGTGGACGTAGACAATAGGTGCCACTTTTGCTGTTGCTGCTGCAAGATAATGTCGGTACCAGAGGCGGCCAATAAACTATTATTGTAATAACCTTTCGCTGTTTCTGACGGCTGAACAAAACGGTCAGTTGTATGACCAACCTTAACTAACTGATTTGAATTATTATTAAAAGTCACATCATCCACTGAGTGAGTAACTGACTGAACTGCTTGAGTATCAAGTTGCGCACTGCGCAAGACGGGCAAGGTGACGTAGATGAGATAGCAAAAAATCAATAACAGGGTAAGCAATACAAAAACACCACCACCGACAATGACAAATTTCGCGAGTCTGTCCTTCAAGCGTCGGTATCGATTAGTTGTACTATTTTCAGTACCCGTCATTTATGGGTTTCCTGCTAAAATTAAAGCGAGAGAATAGCGCTATACTACACGCAAACATTAATAACGAAAAGGTAACAATGCGCAGTGTTAACAATTGGATTAATTCTTTACGAAAACACAATTGTTTCATATTCTTCTGTTAAAACTGTTATCTTATTAAGGAGTTCCGATGAAAAACGTAATAATTACATTAGTTGGCAAGGATCAGCCTGGTTTAGTCGAAACCATTGCTACTTGTGTATTTAACGCCAAGGGTAACTGGCAATCCTCAAATTTGAGTAAAATGGCAGGCCAATTTGCCGGTATTATTCAAGTGCAATTACCGGAAACTGCGGTGCCAGAGGTAGAACAATACCTATCAGCACTGCCCCAATTGAATTGTATCGTGCAAGTCGATGAGTGCCACACTGAAACAATCGACGGCCAATACATTACCATAGATGTTATGGGTAATGACAAACCCGGTATTGTACAAGAGATTACCACCTCATTAGCGCAATCTGGTACTAGCGTAGTAAAAATGCAAACATCATGTGAAGCAGCACCTAACTGGGGTGGAAACCTGTTTAAAGCACATATCATAGCCGCCGTAGATGCCACCACTGAGCTAGACACAATCACAGAACAATTAGAATCTATCGCTAATGATTTAGTGGTGGAGCTAAATATACAACAACATTAAACGATAGCGATAAACGAGAGGAATAATGTCAACTAAGTTACCTACCTACCCCAAAGAATTAAGTTGGTTGTCGTTCAATGAGCGGGTACTACAAGAGGCCGCAGACGAATCAGTCCCCATCATTGAACGAATACGCTTTTTGGGCATATTTTCCAGTAATATGGACGAGTTTTATCGGGTCAGAGTAGCCAATATAAAGCGTCAGGTATTTCTTGATACTGAGCGGGGCGATGCGGGTAAGTCAGCAAAATTACTGAGCCAAATATCAGATAAAGTTTACCGACTAAATCAAAGTTTCAGTGCCATTTATGAGCAAGTAGTCAAGCGCTTATCGCGATACAGTATTAATCTGGTGAGCCATGAACAATTAGCCCCAAGCCATGTCACTTGGTTGGAGCGTTATTTTAAAACCAAGGTACAACGTTACATTATTCCAATATGGGTTGACGAATGCACCACCTTGTCACCGTTATTAGAAGATAATATCCCGTTTTTAATGGTTGCTCTACATCATCAGGGTCATTGTCAGTATGCAGTACTAGAAGTACCCACAGATCACAGACCTAGATTTGTCCAATTACCGACACTGAGTACCAAGCGAGTTAAAAACATTATCTTACTGGACGACATCATTACCCTCAATTTACATCATGTATTTAGTGGTTTGGTGCAGTTTGACAAGATAGAAGCTTACTCATTTAAAATGACCCGAGACGCCAAGTTCGATCTTAAGGACGAAATAGAGCAAAGCTTGATTGAAAAAATGAGTGATGGTATTAAGGAGCGCCTGCAAGCCGAGCCTGTGCGTTGTGTTTATGACCAAGACATGCCACAGGATATGTTACAGATCCTGCGGATAACATTAAAACTTAGTCACAATGACAGCCTACTACCCGCCGGTCGCTATCGCAATTTTAAAGACTTTATTGGCTTCCCAAATGTTGGCCGCCCCTACCTTGAACACAAAAAGATGCCAGCCCTGAGCAGTCACGATTTTGATCGTTTTGACAATGCCTTTGACGCCATCAAACAGAAAGACATTCTGCTTTATTACCCTTTTCACAAATTTGCTTACTTCACTGAAATGGTAAGACAGGCGGCGTTTGATCCCTCCGTGCTGAGTATCCGCATCAACATATACCGCGTGGCCTCAAAGTCTCGTATTATCAACTCATTAATAGATGCGGTAAAAAATGGCAAAAAGGTTACCGTCATCGTAGAACTACGAGCACGCTTTGACGAAGAGAATAATATCAACTGGGCCAAGATAATGACTGACGCGGGTATTCGTGTGGTGTTTGGCTTAACCTCACTTAAAGTCCACTCAAAATTGTGTTTAATCAAGCGTATGGAACAAGGTGAAGTGGTCAGTTATGCGCACATTGGCACCGGTAACTTCAACGAAAAAACCGCGAAAATCTATACTGATTTTAGTTTATTTACCTGTCATAAAGAGATGTGCGAAGAAGTGGGTCATGTATTTGAATTTGTAGAACACAGTTATAAACGATTTGATTTCAAACACCTGATGGTTTCGCCGATCACTAACCGTCAACGGATCTGTGAGTTAATTGACTTCGAAATCAGTGAGGCTCACGCTGGTAAGAAGGCAGCGATGCTAATTAAAGTGAATAATTTGGTGGATGACCAGCTACAAGAGAAACTTTATGAAGCATCACAAGCCGGCGTAAAAATCCGTATGGTTATTCGCGGTATGTGTGCTCTAGTACCAGGGTTACCCGGTATTAGTGACAATATAACTATCATTAGCGTCATTGACCGCTACCTAGAACACCCTAGGGTGATGTATTTTCAACACGGCGGTAAGCGTAAAGTATTTTTGTCATCAGCTGACTGGATGACACGAAACTTAGATGAGCGGGTTGAGGTAGCGTGCCCTGTTTACGCACAGCAACATAAGAAAACCCTGATTGACTTACTAGAATTACAATTCAGAGACACCACAAAATCGCGGATCATAGATCAAGAGCAAACTAATGCCTATGTGTTGCGTGGACGTCGCAAGAAAATCCGCTCTCAGGAAGCTACCTATGAGTTACTGGCGCAAAAAGAAAAACTCGCGAGACAAGAAAAATGAGTGAGCAATCCAATCTCTCTGCCGGTCATGACACACCCGTAATTGCCGCGATAGACATCGGCTCTAACAGCTTCCATTTAATTATTGCACGGATTGTGGAGGGTACCTTACAGCCACTCTCTAAGCAAAAGTTACCGGTGCAACTGGCTTCTGGGTTAGATCACCATAACAAGCTGTCAGATGAAGCCATAGCAAGGGGTATCGCTGCACTCAAAAGTTTCTCTTTTGCTTTAAGTGGTTTTACTGACAAAAGCGTACGTATTATAGCGACTTACACCTTGAGAAAAGCAACCAATTCACAACAATTTTTACAAGCCGCAGCGACATTTCTGGACTATCCCATTGAAGTTGTTTCCGGTGAGGAAGAAGCTCGCCTTATCTTTGAAGGGGTGTCTCACACAACAGCAGATACTGGTAGAAAATTAGTCATTGATATTGGTGGTGGCAGTACTGAATTGATCATTGGTGAGCAATTTAATGCTGATGACGTGCGCAGTATTAACATGGGCTGTGTGACCTTTACTAAGGCATATTTTGCCAACCACGCAATCACTCAGACTGCTATGGACAATGCTTATCATGATGCCATGGAACGTCTCAGTTTGTGCACTGACGCATTAAATCAGCGCCACTGGGCTATGGCCATTGGCTGCTCTGGCACGAACAAGGCCATTCAGCAGCTTATTGTCAAATTACATCCAGACAAAAATAGTATTAGCAGAACAGATCTGACGGCACTGAGTGAGTTTTTGATAGAGCGTAACCACGCAGATAATTTACATGATCTGGGATTATCAGCAACGCGCACAAAAACCATTGCCGCTGGGGTTGCCATACTGTCAGCGGTGTTTGATAGCCTTAACATTACCGAACTAACCATCAGTGATGCAGCATTGCGTGA
>JBELHI010000074.1:0-10170 GCA_042091475.1 Alteromonadaceae bacterium | reverse complement strand
GGTGATGAGTTAGAGCCATCAGTAGCCCTTGATACTTCAGATGTATCAACATCTTCATCTGAACTTGATGTGGTATCAGGATTGGATGCATCGGATGTTGAAGCAGAAGTCGGTTTCGATACTCAAAAATCGGTGGGGCTAAGTGTTACTTTAGTAAGAGATCCCATTGCGAATGAATCAGGTTTAATATCAATCGGCATACCTAAAGATACTTTGATGGCTGGAGAAGGCTTCTCTTTTTCTCTTCCTGAAGAGGTTAGAGAGCAGGTGAAGGGCGACTATTTATCAATCGAGATGCTCGCTGATAGTTCTCCTTTACCAAGCTGGCTAATTTATGATGAAGAAGAAATGATATTTTCAGCATCATCAGTACCAGAGCAAGGCTTGCCTCTTGAGCTTTCTGTCAGATCTAAAGGCGATACTTGGATTGTAATTTTAACCGAAACCGAATAACAGCACTCGATTTAATCAAGGCTAGAGCAATATGGCTTAAGCCTTGATTGAATCACTAAAAGAATATTTATAATTTGATTACTCAATATAGGCATAAAGGATGGTCACCAATGAATAGTATTATAAATCAATATTTTCCAGCCTTATTAATGGGGGGGTATAATATATCTGCCGGGTTTTATAACAAGCATTCGCTCTTTTTTAAGGTAGTTTGGGTTGTCAATGTTAGTATTCTTAGTGTCTTTTCGTTAAGCGCACAATCCCAAGAATCCTGTTTGCTTGAAGGTGCAAAAGAGGAAAACGGTTGCTGGTATGTTGGGGCCGGGATTGGAGCTGCCCGTATGGCGCCAGTTATTGATTCTACGCTTTGGAAGCGTGACGAAAATAAAGATGTTGCATTTAAAGTACTAATAGGTAAAGGGTTTACGGACCATTGGTTTGGTGAGCTACGCTACGAAAATATGGGAACGACAGAGATATCAGATATAGGGCCTACGATCTCAGAGGAGCACACTCTTGATTATAGCGCATTGGGCTTTAGCACCGGATATTGGTTATTTGAGCAGGAAAAAGAATGGAACCTTTATGGAAAAGTGGGGGTAGGCTATATAAAGACATCGCCGAGAAACCCTGTTTCTCAAAAGCGTAGCTCTCAATTGACATTATCCGTAGGAGCTCAATGGCGATTTTCAGAGCATTGGTTTGCGAGAGCGGATATAGATGCTTATGAGCGTGAAGCCCAAGTTATAGGTTTTACTATCGGCCGTTATTTTGGCGCGAAAAAGAAAAGTATTAGCAGAAAAGTTACCGCGCCAGTGAATTTAGCAGTAGCACAAGTTAAGCCCAAGGTAGTTATACCAGATCCTGCTGCGACCCCCGGTCTAATGTCAGATGATAACGATAATGACGGCATACTTGATCATGTCGATTTGTGTCCTAATACACCGAAAGGTGATGTTGTTGGTAACGACGGTTGTAAGTTGTTAGAAAAAATAACCTTGCATGTTCAGTTTGAAAATGGCTCAGATGTTGTCAGCAAACAGTATTTTCAAGAAATCTCTAGAGTTGCAGATAAAATAAAGCAGTTTAAAAATGTTAGGGTCGCAGTTGAAGGACATACTGATTGGACGGGCAAACAAGCGATTAATCAACCTTTATCAGAACGTCGTGCTGCAGCTGTTACCCGTCTATTGATTAAACAGACCGGCTTACCTGTTGAATCTTTTACTGTTAAAGGATACGGGGAGTTAAAACCTATTGCTGATAATACAAATGCCAAAGGGCGTTTTAGTAATCGAAGAGTTGAGATTAGTATTAGTAACTAACCCAGCCCTGGGATGAGTTGTAGTGTCACAATAAATTTGGCCACCTGATTAAAAGGTGAAATTATCACCATATTGATAATTATGGTGTAATGATGTGAAAACGAACAACAACGTCATATTGCCCTGAGTTTAGGCTCGGGGTTAATAGAGTGTTTCACACCGTCTATTTACTAGAGACGTTGCTAAAAGCCTGTGTTGATTGTTTCAGGCCCATCGCAGCAGTGGTCGCTATTGGTTTCAAAACCCAAATGTAGTGGTTTAAGTCGCCGCGGTAACTGCTGGGGTAATAGCCTGATGAGAGATTTTTTTAGAAGTTTTAAAACTGATTAGATGTCAAGGAGTGACCACGTCGCTTGTAGGTCAGGAGTAGTGTCAATTAGTCAATATATATTGGGTTTCTACAATGTATTGACCTCACCGGTATAGCGGTGGGTAAATACCAAGGCTAAAGCACTAGCAACACCAAAAAGCTATAATGGTGTGGCCGGTTTTACTGCATTAATAGCGCCCAGCGACCTAATGATAAAAAGAACCTATTATTCGTTGCATAACCTTTCAGGTAGGCTCTTAAAGCTCACTACAAGCCAATGAATGCATCGAGATTTAGAGCTGATTTTTTACAATGAAAAAGCCAAATACATGCGCCAGCAAGTATTTGGCCATTGATTGGCAGTATTTTCTTAGTGGGGGATGGGCGACCCAATGTTGGAGCTATCTGCAATAAACGTTGCCAACTTATGCCGCGCCAATGTGTCCACTACCGTTTCTGCTTGGTCATGGGCTACATCAATAATGAGGATTGATTCGCCTGCGTCCAAATGGTCATCAAACACACCGCGAAAATACACATCAAATGCATTACCCGCAACGGTGGCTATGAAGGTCGCAACAGTAAATAGCACTGCACAAACAATGGCTAAGGTTATAACGTTTTGCGTTGTAAATGTCATCAAAGTACATGCCATACAAGCAACGAGGGTGGTTAGAAGCGCAGCAAAGAAACTGGCGCGCTTTTTCCCGGCAAGTAATTGAGTACCTTCAAATGAACTTGAACCGTGAAGCTTGCGGGCTTTGATATCCTCGCCGTTTCTACAAACCACATAAAAATGTTCGTCATCAATGCCCACATTGTGGACTTCATTGGAGATGGAGTGGGCGTCTGCCAGTGTTTTTGTTGCGTAGAATAAACGTTTCATATGGTATTCCCTAAAACTCGTCAATTATTATCATTAGATTAATTAAAAATTTTTAACGTAGTAGGTGGATTGTCAGATCACATTTAATAACAATTATTTTACAAGTAACGATTATGATTAACATGTCACCTGAAATACAGAGTAGAAGTAGAACACCCGTAGCGCAAGGTTAGGCGTTGTTGATTGGTCTGATTCCCAAATTTTAACCTAAGGTATCGGCAGATGAGGTAACCGATGATGGGCTAATCCGGCATCACTGAATCATCGACGTTATCAGTTCAGCCGCCATTTACCCAACCGCAGTGCACTGAGGGCAGGTGTTATAAAATACAGCAGAGCGTATTTTAACAAGCTTTTTCACGCCCTCTCGATAACAACAATATAATACTAACTACTGCCAGTGCATAACAATAATAGACACTGCTCACGATAGATAAGGGCGAGAGTGAAAAACTCGCCGCGACTAGCAGGAGTTGACCACCGTGAGGCAATAAACCTTGGGTGATACAGGCAAAAATATCCAGCATACTAGCAGCGCGAGCAGGCTTCACCTTTGCCTCCACTGCTAAGGCTTTAGCGGTATCACCACAGACAATAATGGCAACGGTATTGTTTGCCATGAAAATGTTTGTAATGGCAGCTAATAAGCCGATGGCAAGCTCGTAAACCGTGGTCTTTGCCAGCGATACCTTTGCTAATAAGCGGCGAATGGTTTTGATTATAAACGCTAGCCCGCCTTGTTGCTTCATCACCTCAGAGATACCGCCGAGCAAGATTGCTAAAATAATCAATTCCTGCATTTGTGAAAAACCAGTCGTAACATCTTTACCAATCTGACTGACGGCATAGCCTTGAGTCAATATACCTAATACCAGCGCTGAGATTATCCCCAACCACAAAACAACGAACACATTAATGCCAGCAATGGCTAACGCCAAAATCAAAACATAAGGTAGTACCATCCACAGATTGAATTCGTTTACTGCGTCCACCTGCGTGGGAGGCGTTAATACACCCAACAGTACAATAACGGCCAACGCCGCAGGAATAGCAATTAAACTATTTTGTTTTAGTTTGTCCTTCATGCTACTGCCTTGTGTTCTGGTGGCGGCGATGGTGGTGTCGGAAATAATTGATAAGTTATCGCCAAAGATTGCGCCGCTGACCAAGGTACCTGCCACCAGTTCTGGAGGTAAGCCTGTTTGCTGAGCAACGCCAACGCCAATAGGTGAGAGGGCTGCTAACGTGCCCATACTGGTACCCATCGAGGTGGCTACAAAGCCAGCAATGATGAATAGCCCGGGTAAAATAAACTGCTCTGGTAATAAGTAGAGTCCAAGGGATATGGTTGCATCCACGCTGCCGGTGGCGTTTGCTATTGATGAAAACACACCGGCAAACAAATAAATCAGTACCATGGTGACTATATTGTTGTGGCCAGCGCCTTGTACAAATTGCTCAATAGCCTGAGTCAAAGGTGCTTTCGCTAAAACTACAGCCAGTAGAACTGCAGGTAAAACCGCGACTGAGGCAGGCATCTGATAAAACGCATACGCCATACCTTGGGACTGGAAATAGAAGCCAAAGCCTAAAAACACCACTAAAAAACTGAACAGGGGAAGGAGTGCTAACTTACTTGGTGTTACGGATGGTGCATTTGACATAGTACGCTTTATGATTGTTATTTATAATTTATTTTCCATGATACCGCGTTTACCTCAAATATGCTTGAGATGTTTTGTAATAACAATAAGCTTGAAGTCATAAAGCCTGTCAGCTAAAGTGACTCTTGGCATGAGTGACTGTGCTCATGTCCTTGAGTAAACTAAGAGCAAACACATCTCAATGACAGCCCCTTCCTCTTTTTGGCAACGTATGCATCCATGGTATTGGTTAAAACGTCATTTTTGGCAGTTAGTGATCACTGGCTTTACTGTGTTGTTAGCTTACATGGCCTACCTTGATGCTCATATTGCAGTCAAGTTTTCAGGTAATAAATGGCAAGTACCAGCGCAAGTTTACGCCCGCCCGTTGACTTTAAATGTTGGTGATGAATTTACCCAGCAAGAGCTACTTAATGAGTTAGACTTGCTGAGTTATCGCAATGTCACAAGTGCCCGTCAGCGGGGGGAATTCCAGTTAGCAAGAAACCGTGTTGAGATTATCAGGCGTCCGTTTGATTATGCTGGTGGATATCAGCCACAACAAAGAATCCAGGTGGTTTTTAACAGCGGCAGAATACAATCACTGCGCGACGTGGCAAACGATACACCATTATCACAAATTATGTTAGAGCCGTGGTTGGTTACTCGTTTGATTAGTGGCGACCGCGAAGATCGCATGTTGGTTAGCCGAAAGGACGTACCAGACAGTTTAATTACCGGTTTATTGCTGACTGAAGACAGAGACTTTTATCAACACCACGGTATAGCCCCGCTGTCCATTGTGCGCGCGCTGATGGCGAATATCCGTGCGGGTAAAGCGGTTCAAGGTGGTAGCACATTAACGCAGCAGCTGGTCAAAAATATGTTTTTGACGAGGGAAAAAGCGCTAATTCGCAAAATTAACGAAGCACTGATGGCCATCATTATTGAAGTTCGTTATCCAAAAGACATGATATTAGATGCTTATTTGAATGAAGTGTATTTGGGTCAACAAGGCTCAACGGCGATACACGGGTTTGGTTTAGCCAGTCATTTTTATTTTGACAGGCCCCTCAATGAATTAAATCTTGCCGAGATAGCCACCCTGATTGCTATGGTCAAAGGACCATCTTATTACAATCCGAGGAAACGCCCAGAGAGTGTCATTAACCGTAGGGATATGGTATTGCGCTTGCTGTTTGAAGATCAAGAAATGGACCCTTTTGATTATCAAACATGGCTGGAGTCGCCATTGATACTGGCGTCGGGCAAACGTTTCGTCAAAGGCCGTTACCCTGCGTTTATGCAGCGAGTGAAGCGCGAACTGACCGACGTGCTATCTGACAGTGAAGTCAATGACTCCGGCATAAAAGTTTACACCACACTCTCCCCTCTAGTGCAGCATAGTGCTGAGCAGTCCGTGACAGAAACACTACCAAAACTCGAGCAACAAAAAGGCGTGACAGAGTTACAAACGGCGGTAGTGATCAGCGACATCAATAGCGGCGGAATTCGTGCTTTAGTTGGTGGTAAAGATACTCAATATCAAGGGTTTAATCGTGCTTTAGATGCCAAGCGAATGATTGGTTCTTTAGTTAAGCCCGCAGTCTATTTGACGGCACTACAACAACCCCAAAAATATCATTTGATGTCGCCGTTAGCTGACCAACCATTGGATATTTGGACCGAGAAGAATACCCTTTGGCAGCCACAAAACTACGACAAAACATTCCGGCAACAAGTCCCGCTAATTGATGCGTTAGTGCAGTCTTTGAATGTACCTACCATTAATGTTGGACTTAAAGTCGGCGTCTCAGCGGTAGCCGACACACTAAAATCCCTTGGCGTGGACGACGAGATCCCATTGTACCCAGCACTCACCTTAGGGGCACTGTCATTGTCACCGTTAACCGTAAATCAAATTTATCAAAGTATTGCTAACTACGGTATTCAACACCGGCTTCATGCAGTCACGGCAGTTACCCGTAGTGATGACTCATTGTTATGGCGCAGACAGGCTACGCCCGTCAGGGTGGCTGATTCCGCTGCCATGTACCTGCTCAACTATGGCTTACACAAGGTGACCACTGAAGGCACTGCCAAACGTATTGAATGGACCTTCCCAACAGTCAATATGGCTGGAAAAACCGGTACCACGGATGATTATAGGGACAGCTGGTTTAGTGGTTTTGATAAAGATCTACTGTTCACCGCCTGGATTGGTAAAGATGATAATTCGTCTACTGAACTGACGGGGTCATCGGGTGCGTTACGAGTATTTATTGGATTTCAGTCCCTACGTAATCCAAAATCTATTCATCAGCCAAGGGTGGCAGGTGTATCAGTTAGCCATTTTGACAGTTTGACAGGACAACATATTCGCGTGGAGTGTGATAATCGGAGAAGTGTGCCTGCAATAATGACAGCACTTAAGCCGGCGATTAGTTGTGATGCCGCGGAAGTTGAAGAAAGCCAAGAAGAGAAAGGCTTCTGGCGGCGTTTGTTGGGGGGTTGATTAACTCAGAGGTTGATACAGCTGATTGACCGTTAACGCCAATCGTAATAGCTCAGGTTACTAGCTGGCATCCACAGGCTCATATTTAATCATCGTAAGCTTGACCCCGTGACGCTTTCAGGCATCACGAGGACCGTCATTTTATTTATTATTTGGTGGTATTTCGGATACCAATAACGCCAACACCAATACGGGGTCCCGCGTTTCCGCTTGGCTGGGAGCCGTCGTCTGGATTTGCGTGTACCACAACAGCACGCCCTAAAATAGGATTTTTCCCGCTTTGCAGACTAATGGTGGTATCAATAAAGCTCAGTTGTACTCGGCCGTTTTTGTCTGCTTTTAAATTACCAAAAGAACCTGCATGTCGCTTTTCTGAAGGGGGTAAGCCGTGAGGGTGTCCTTCTGGATTATAGTGCCCGCCAGCAGAGCTGCCATTGGCAGCGGAGCGGTCACCGAATTGATGCACATGCACGCCGTGATTTTGGTTGGGTTTAAGGCCTTGTAAATCAACCCGCACACTGACTCCCTCGGTGGTTTCAGAAAAATAAAATATGCCTGAAATCTGATTGCCTTGGGTAGGCTCTATTACGGCTATTCCGTGGCTGATGCCAATAGCCTTTGGCTTGCTGTGATGATGGCCATGACCATCTGCATGCGCGTTAAAAGCTGGCTGAGCAATGCCAAAAGTCACAATAGAAAATACAAATAACAGCAGTGTTTTACTCTTTTGTTTATTAACCTTAGTTAGTTTCATTTCACACTCCAATTGTTTATCGGGTTACATCGTTTTTGCTAGTTTATCCTAATTTATGCAGAGTAGCAGAGTAATTTCAATTACTTAGCTTCCAATACCACTCCATCATTAGACTGTTAATTATAATCATACGAGCGAAGTACAAATAAGTTGTGAAAATCAAAAAATTAATAGAGGCTTTGGTTTACGGCTCATTGACTGGGTGGGAAATAAAGTAGGCACAAAATAAAGCGAGCCTACTGGCCCGCTTTAAATGGCAACGTGTACCACTGCGTATTGATTGTGTTGTTACTCTTGTTGATACATTGTTTCAAGTTGCTCTAAAGAAAACTGGTTGCCGTAGAGCAGTGTGCTCATTCTGGTCATTTCCGCTGCAATCATGATTGCAGTCTTGATCTCTTCCTCACTGGCCCCTGCTTTTTTTGCCATAGCCGTGTGGTGCACAATACAGTATTCGCAACGGGCGGCAACAGATGCGGACAAGCCAGCCAGTTCTGCGTACTTTGTGGGAATAACTGATTCACTGAATAGTCGGTTCAGATCATCAAAGTGTTTAGCACTCTCTTTTGCCAATAATTTTGGATACATGTGGTTGAATGGCCCCTGCTGCTTAAAGCTTTGATATTCCTTATCACTGAGTTTTTTGTCATGACCATGACCGCCGGCCAACAGTGAAAATGATACGGTAGTAAGAACAACCGCGAATAGTGTCGTATGTAGTAAACGCATAATAGCCCCTTTGAATTACAGGTAGATAGTCACTATTGAGTGTAGTGAAAGCTGTAAGAAGTGATATATAACTTTGGGGTAATATTAGTGTTATTTTACTCGGTCTTTAATTTTTTCAAGGTGATAATAGCTGACTAACTATTTAATCTTTTACTGTATTGGTTCTTGCAGGCTAAAAGTAATACCTAAGTCCAAGCTGGTTTTGATGCTCATATTTGAACTTTCTATGTTGATAAGTGACGGCAATATCAGGCGTAATGTTATAATTACTCCACACAGAAACACCGCTGTCATGTTGTCCGTCCTGCTCTGTTCGGCGGGTAATAATATTGCCGCCAATCTCCATCTTAGGCTTCAGCCAATGGCGGATACCAATGGTGATTATAATGTCATTACTGCGTGTGATACGGCCATTCTGTTTGTGTTCTCCGTACAGGGCGCCAAACATAGTGGAAACACTGGTTTTGTCACTCAATATTTTCATCCGGCCAATATGTATCATGGTCATATCCATATCTTGAGTCATTGGCATAGTATCTGATGTTAATCTCGTGTGGGATGCACCCAGCATATTACCGTTGTCAAAGTGTAAGTTGATACCTAACCTAGCACCATCCATTGGCATGGTGGCTGGTTTTAGTGAAATTTGGCTGATATCAATAAAATGTGCGTGGGCAGGGTGGGATTGATGATGGTTACCGTGGTGAATTGCATTATTGTTGGCTTTGATATCAAAGCTATTCAAAGACAATAAGGTGACAACAGCAAACAGTTGACGAGTGATGTGCATAGTATTAAAAATCCATGGTTTAAACAGCTCCGCATTTTGTCAAACTACCGGCTAATCTTCGGTATCTATTACCATTAATTGGTATTACCTTTATTGGTATTAATTGCTTTCTCTCACCAGTTTTTTCAGTATCCCTAATGCTTTCTCGGCGTCTTGTTTGGGGACAAAAACATGGTCATGATGATAAGCCGCGACCACATTGGCACTAATGGACTCGTTTGCTAACGCCGCTGACACTGAGGCGGTTAAACCAACCGCCTCAAGGCTGGAATGAACGGTTAAACTGAGACACTTAAATAGGCCATCAAAATCCAGATTGTGTTGGCTGGCAATTGACTTAGTGACTATTAACGTAATCCCTTCATCCTCTACAAACATGGCTTTACACCGTATATGATGCCAATCATATTCTGGTTTCACTGAGGTAAATACATAGTCATCAGCCAACAGCATTGGCGACAGTCCGGCCAGTAATTGTGATAAATCGGTAATAGCAGTCATACAGTCAGGTAGTTAGAACACTCGTGGTACCAGTGTGCCACAAAATTGACTCAGTCGTTAGGTGCATTTGATACACTCGTAAGAATACTGACGGTGTAGCGCTTTATCCATATAAAATCACAGCTCAGCATATGTAGTGGGATGAGCTTAATTATTAATAGAAATGTGTGGCTGTTTAGTTCTTTGTTCTTTGATCTTTATCCCTTAGCAGAGTATTTCATTCTTTTTCGTTTAAAATACGACGCTTAATTCTGCGGATACTGA
>JBELHI010000073.1:7007-10608 GCA_042091475.1 Alteromonadaceae bacterium | reverse complement strand
TTATTACCGTGGATTTTATCGCCCTTCCAGCGGTTAAAAGACGCCATGACTGATTGTGAACCGGCTTGTAGTCCGGACACATAACCTTGGGCATGAATATGATACAGATCGTGCTCAGAGGCAGTGTTATTACCTTGGTCATCTCCGTCCACGGTACCACCGTCACCGACAAAGTGTTTGACCGTACTGATCACCCTATCATCGCCCAGAAAGTCTTTACCAGCTTGACCTTGTAAGCCTTTAACAATCGCTCCGGCATACGCTTTTACAATCTCAGGATCTTCAGAGTAACCCTCATAGGTACGCCCCCAGCGGTCGTTTCTCACTGTGGCTACTGTCGGTGCAAATACCCAATCAATGCCCGTAACCATGACCTCAGTAGCGGTCACTTTGGCAATTTTTTCAATCAAGTCAGGATTGTTTGCTGCTCCTAGGCCAATATTGTGAGGGAATAATGTAGCCCCAATCACGTTATTATGACCATGGACAGCGTCTGTACCCCACATGGTAGGTATATTGGAGCCGTCTTCAGAATCATCGATAGAGGCCTGATACATAGCTTCTGCCAATGCAATCCAATCTTGCGGCGTGGATTGTTTATTATTATTTGGAAATGCGCCACCACCATTGAGGTACGATCCAAAACCATATTTTTTCATGTCTTTAGGGGTAATATCTCGTATTTCTGGCTGCATCATTTGAGCAATTTTATGCGCCAAGGTCATGTCAGTCATGATGTCAGTGATCTGAGATTCTACGCTGGGATCAAGTTTCACGTCACTATTCACTGGCAACCATAAGTCATCAGAATGTTTTGCGCTTTTTTCCTCATGGCTATGGGAAGAAGGGCTTTGTACTTCTGCATCAACCGCGTTATCTTGCTGCGGTTCACTGGGTGTTGGGTTACAACCGCCAAGGGCAAGAACTGACAACATCAGTAATTTACAGCTATGTGTTACCTTCATGATTAAACTCCTTGTCTAAAGATGGATGCTAGTAGATGCAACCTAGCGCAATTTAGTAATATTTTCTTAATCATAGCCTGCTAGATAACCCTTTGCTGTGCAATATTTTTGCGACGTAAGGTTATGTTAACGCGACGATAATTGATAAAACCATGATATTTGTGTTGTTAGATGAAAATAATCTCAGCCTTGTCGGTGTGAAATAATTTTATGAATAGCGTCACTATAGTTACGACTGACTTTGAGGGTAACCGAATCACCAAGGTCCAGTAACGATTCGTTATTGCGCAAACGTTGAATACTCTTAATTACGCGTGTATTCACCAAGGTCGATTTATGAATTCGCTGGAATAAGTGTTCTGATAGTCTTTGTTCCAATGCTTTCATTGTCATCCGCACTATGTAATTTTCTGAATCCGTGTGAATACACATATAATCCCCAGCAGCGTCTATCCAACGAATGGATTCAACAGCTACGAATACTTGTTCGTTATTATGATTTTTTATCATTAATTCATTTTTTGGAAGTTGAGAAAGTTGTCCCCCTCCTGTGTCTAACCACGTCTCCAATTGGTCTAAATTTAAACCAGATGACTGCTCCAAGGCTTTTAACAAACGATATTTTTGACCATCCTCTGCTTGCGGTTGCAGACGTAACTTGATTCTCTGTAGTGTCTTCTCTAACCGTTCTAGGTTAACGGGTTTAAGAATGTAATCAATTGCATTCATTTCAAAGGCTTCCACCGCAAATTGACTGTGCGCAGTGACAAACACTATCATTGGCATGCAATCCCCTTGAAGGGCCTTTACCACGTCTAGACCGTTCATTCCCGGTAACTGCAAATCTAAAAACACAATATCAGGATTTAAAGCATGACAATGCTTGATGGCAGTCTCACCGTCACCCGCTTCAGCAACCACAGTAACATCAGAAACACGCGCTAGCCGCAGCTTTAACCCCTCTCTCGCAAGTGGCTCATCATCCACTATCACAGCAGTTATTTTCATAGGGTTTTCTCTTTTAAAGCATTGACAATAAATGGCATATTTAATGCTACCAAGGTACTGTTATCG
This sequence comes from Alteromonadaceae bacterium, assembly GCA_042091475.1. Lineage (GTDB taxonomy): Bacteria > Pseudomonadota > Gammaproteobacteria > Enterobacterales > Alteromonadaceae > CAXRGH01. The sequence continues at coordinate 8,569 of JBELHI010000073.1, read as the reverse complement.
TCGTTTGTACGCAAGGTTACCGAACCTTCACCATCAAACAGAGTATTTATTCGCTCACGAATATTACTCAGTCCAATGCCAAACCCAATTTTTTGCTGGTTTGTTTGACGCCCACCGCTATTCGTCACTTTTATAACTAGGGTATTATTTATCCGCTCGCCACTAATACAGATTTTGCCTTGGCTTGGGCATGTTTCAATGCCGTGTTTTATTGCATTTTCAATAACAGGTTGTAACACCAAGCTCGGCACCTTGGCGTTTAGTAACTCAAGGGGCATATTTATCTCAACAGCTAAACGTTCAGCAAAGCGTACTTTTTCTATTGATAAATATAACTCTGACAGTTCTATTTCACGACTCAAACAGCTAAATTTTTCAGAGTGATGCTCTAAAGAATAACGTAAAAAAGAACAGAGTTTATCAAGCATTTCATTCGCTTTGTCATTGTCGTGGCGATAAATTAACGTTGATATCGCATTCATACTATTAAACATAAAGTGGGGGTTAAGCTGATATCGCATCATTTGCAATTGAGCTTCCTTTTCTGCCGTTCTGGCGCGCAACAGTAATTCGTGCTCTTGTTGTAGTTTATTGTTGTACAACATAATGAAGAAAATAGCATTCCAAACAAACATGGTCGCAACCGAGAAGAGTAACCAGCCGCCAAATTCCAGCAGGTTCCAATGTTGATACCACGATTGCTGAAACACAATACTTTTATACGAGGCTAACTTAACGAGGTTCCAGATCCCTCCTAGTACCGTCGCAGACAAAAAGCTCAAGGCCAATGTCCACTTGAAACGAAACGTCACCATGCGTTGAATGATTAACCACTGAACATAAGATAATGTGAAACCAGCTACTGTCTCATTGAATAAATTAATCAACTGATTGTTCAGATGAAAATCCGGCGTTTGTAATTGGGGAAAAATAATCGCAACGAATAACATGAATGCATAACCACACCAACCGAAAATTTGTAATGACCAAAATTGATAATGCTGGTTAAATAAAACTGAATGGTGAGTAGCTAACAGATAATCCGAGTCATCATCAGAATTTTTCGTTGTACTGGGCAGTGTAAGCATCATACTCCTTTAATTAATACGACAAAAAAGCCTAACATTGATTATCTTTTTATCTCAGTGGCAATGAGGTTATGGCTTTTTATCAATAGTATCCATTCAAAGTTTGTCGAAAAACCAAATAACTAGGGTTAATCTATTGCCTCTAAAATGTAGTGATAAACGTTAAAAAAGTTTTAACATAAAACAAAGGCATTTGATACTAGCGATATTTTAATGCAAAATAGTCGCGATATTTTATTTATGTTCTGTATTCGCTACCGTAACCTAAAACAACAATGGCAAGGTCATGTTCTATACAATAAATGTACTTGTAGTAACCTATTGCGTTTTATCACTTCTCTACGTTTACAAGTTTAGGGGTAATGAGCGGTTTGTAAGCCTTACGGAATATATGCGTAAAGGCTGGCCAATCTTCGCACCATTGAATGTTTTTCTTTATCTAAATACAAAGAAACGCGCTAAACACGCAGTTGT
>JBELHI010000073.1:0-6907 GCA_042091475.1 Alteromonadaceae bacterium | reverse complement strand
CATTGAATGTTTTTCTTTATCTAAATACAAAGAAACGCGCTAAACACGCAGTTGTAGATATGGATCAGTATCCTGAATTGAAAGTGTTAGAGGATAACTGGCAAGTCATTGCTGAAGAGGCCACAGCTCTTATGCAAACTGACACCCTGGATAATATTGTTGAAAAAGATTCCACTTCATATTACGACGTAGGCTTTAAAACATTTTACAAATACGGTTGGCGCAAATTCTACCTCACTTGGTATGGTAACTATGAGCATCAATCAGCCATCAATGCCTGCCCAAAAACCATTGAGCTACTTAGACAGTGCCCTACCGTCAATGGCGCCATGTTTTCATTGTTACCACCTGGCTCGCAACTAACTCGTCATTTAGATCCCTTTGCTTCATCACTGCGTTATCACTTGGGCTTATCAACACCCAACCACGACGACGCCTTTATCTCCATAGACGGTAACACTCAGAGCTGGAGAGACGGTAAAGCCTTCATGTTTGATGAAACCTACCTACATTTTGCTCGCAATGATACCGACACACCAAGGCTCATTATGATGTGTGATATTGAACGTCCAACCTCTTGGTTAGGTAAGATCTTCAATGCCATTGTTTATAAGCCTTTTCTGAAAGTGACCGTGGTACCTAATACTAGCGAAGATAAAAAAGGCCTATTCAATAGAATATTCAGTCGTGTTTCGCCTTTCTTGGCTTATGCAAAAACCATGAAAAAGACAAATAAGCCTTTGTATACTGTGTTAAAAACCTTGTTTAACGGCACATTGTTACTGCTACTATTTGGCATCATCTTTTCATTGATTAAACTGATTCTCACTATTTTCTGACACATGAGATTACACAAATAAAAACGTAAAAGGCGTGGTATCATTACCACGCCTTTTTTATTGGCTTATACTTTGATTTTTTCTCTCTCTAATTCAGCACTCACACTCCGCAATGTACCAGAAGTAAGTCCCGTATTTAGAAAGTGAATTGTGTTTTCAGGTACCAAGAGCCCCCTTCATAGTTGGCAGCGCTGCGTCTCGGATAAGGTAAACCAACACTATTGCGGTTAGCATAAGGCGCATCTACTTTATCCACGTATTGGTCAAAAATATTAGCTGCACCAAAATGCAAAGACAAATCATCCGTTACCGTGTAAGTCAATTCCATATCGACGTACATGGTGGGTTTGATTAGTTTACTGGTTTCCCTGTAGCCAACATTACCGTCGTCATCCTTAAAGGGATCGCCGTTATCATCTTTTAATACACTACCATTGATTGTCCCACGCTCATCATAATGCTCCCCATAGTAAGTAGCACGGGCCATTAGCGATAAATCATCCGTTAACTGTGATTTAGTGGACAATACAAAACGTGAATTGGGGTAGTTATTTTCAATGTCCTCAACAATACTGTCGCTGACAACGTTACCCTGTACTTTATTTCCATTGTCATCAAGGGTTGACACTTTAGACTGACCAACAACTCGGGCTCTATTGTAGTTATAGGCAAAAGAGACATTGGTGTCGCTAAATTTCGTGGTTAACACCACGTCATAACCTGTATGCTCCATATCCAATGCGTTAGTATAAAAAGATAATTTCTTAATCCCCATAGCCTGAGCGACAGGATCTTTACTAACATCAATTTTTGCGGTTCGATATATACGGTCATCCACCGCCGTGTCATAAAAATCTACCGTCAAGTTAGTGTTATCAGATAACTCTGAACTAAAGCCCAAAGTTGTGCTGGTAGATTTCTCTTCGGTTAATGCCGAACCACCATAGGCCACCGCTAGATCTGTGGTTGCTGGCACTAATACCGTATCTTCTTGAGCACCATTACTGCCAAAGGTGGTGGTGGTAGTTCTTACATTGGCTTGCCCAGGTGTAGGCGCATGAAAGCCAGTAGAGAAGCCACCACGGACCGTCAGACTGTCAGATACTAAATAACGGCCAGCAATCTTGCCGTTAGTGGTACCGCCAAAGTCAGAATAGTCTTCATAACGCAGTGCATATTGAACTAAAAAGTCATCTGTTACATCCTGCTCTAACTCAGTGTACACAGCGATATTGTCTCTACTAAATGCCCCTGCATCCTTCTTTTTCGCGCCAACTAAACCGCTGGTTCCCTCTCCCTTATAGGAATCAGGCTCACCGGCAATGATCGTATAGGTTTCTTCTCGCCACTCAAGTCCGTAAGCAAAATTCAGTGTATCTGACAGGGGTAAGGTAAAGTCTGCATTAATGCCAATTTCTTCCTGTTCAAATGCCCCTACATCAAAATCCATCTGTGTTGGTGCGCCTTGTTTATCCAAACCCAATTTGGCGTTAATTGTATTATTAAGGAAATAATCTAAGCTGTTGTGGCCGTAAGAGACACTCAGGTTATAGGAGCCATCATTAGATAAATAGCCTTTGATACCGGTGGTGATACTCACATCTTCTTGGGCACCATCAAGAAATGGCGTATAGCCGGTGCTAAATATCTTGTGGGGGTTCGTTTTATTGTAATTATCATCGGTCATGAGGGTTGCTAATGTGCCGTGGGGTTTAGAACCATTCAATGCTGGCGGCCGAAAGAAAAACCGATAACGCCCGTCTGTCTTGGCATAATTACTTTGTAAATACCACTTGGTATCTTCACTGAAGTCGTAGCCCATATTAACAAAGAAACGGCTGCCACTAGTTTCTGGACGGCCCCAAGTTTGCGCTAACGGGCTATCCCCAAATGGAGAGTCCTCGCCTATTCTATCAGCCCCATCTTGGTTAGCATTAATTGCCTGTTGAACATCTGGTCGCTGCACCCCGCGAGACAATACCTCGTTATCCGTATGCTCAAAGCTCAGATTAACAAAGCCAGAATCTCCCAACGGTAAACCTTTATTAAAGGCAACTTTGACACTTTCTTCGCCTTCAAAGTGCTGACCGTATTGCACCGATGCGGAGCCTCCCTCATCACTGTCTTTCATATTAAAATTAATGACACCAGCAATGGCATCAGAGCCATATTGCGCCGCGGCACCATCACGCAAAACTTCAACGCTCTTAACCGCAATACTGGGGATCATACCCACATCAGGACCATGGGAGCCATTACCTGCAGCAGGTGCAAAAAATTGGACCAACGCTGAGCGGTGACGACGTTTACCATTGATTAGCACCAAGGTTTGATCCGGTGACATGCCGCGCAATGAAGTAGGTCTGACAAACGCGCTGCCATCACCCGTTGCTGGGGTAGCGGTGTAAGATGGAATTAGTGCTTTGAGGTTATCAGTGACATCACCGGTATTACCCACAGCGTTAAACTCTTCCTCTGTAAATACATCAACAGGTACAGGGGATTCTGTCACTGTTCTTGGCACCGCACTACGACCAATAACAGAAATGATCTCTGTATCATTTTCTGCCTGACTTTCCTGTGCGGAAATGGAGAATGCTGTTGTCGTTGTACTCAAGGTAAACATGACAAAGCACGATATTTTCTTCAAGGTAAACTCTTTCATACTAGCTCCACTCATTGTGTTTGGTGTTGGATCTGAACTTATTTTATTTTTATCAAATGTTTGACACCAACAAATTAACTACAATGCCAGCTAAATGTAAGAATCACTGGCGTTAATTCGTTACTTGGTGCACAAATGAAGTGTATAGAATGTAGATTGATAGAAGGTATTTTGATCCGCCAATAAGTATAAAGGGTTTATAAAACATGGCATAAAGCGTAAGTGAGTACTTAATATCTAGATAGTATACCTATTAACTAAATGGTAAATTTTTGTACTTTTAAAAACATTATGTGAATTCGACACTTAACGTAATATTTGAAATATAGAGATGGTGTGGTGATGCTCTTTCTACAGTTATTATTTTGCTGAAATACTCATTTATTTGGATATCGGGTGTACATTTTTTGCAACAATTTTAGTCGGGATTGTGCTGCCCTCAAAACGACAGCAGCGATATATTATTGGCCGGTTTAGCACCTAATTACTCAGCTTGGAGGTATTCAGCCAGAGTATCTTGCTTAAGCAGTCGGGCAACCATGGCACGCACGTGGCGCTGTTCTGCTGACTCTACATTATCTTCCCATGATTCAGGTACGCAGTAATCACGCGCTAAGAACGCGATAAATTTGCGCCGTAATACTTGATTGGGTTGCCACTCTGAGACAGCTGCTACATGGGCCATCAATTGCTGAAAGTTATCAGCCTGTAAAACGATATCATCAATCGTGTAGGCTGCATGACCTAGAGTAATGACTTTTTGTCCAAGTAAAATGGCTTCCAAGCCCACGGTTGAATTAATTGTTACCACGGCTTGAGCGCCTTCAATCAGGGATTGGGTATTATTTGCGTTAGCGAAAATACAATGCGGGTTAATGTCATGTAAGTGTGAGAATGATCCCTTCCAAGAAGGGTGTTCTTTAAAGATAAAGTACGGCGCATCATCGCCCAATGTCGCCCTTAACTGTTGTTGTACGGAATCTAATTGTGCAAAAAACATTTCCATTGAGGTGATCCAAGGTGAATTCACGACGATCTGAGTATCACTAGGCACCTGAAATGGAATAAATATATAATTTTTTGGTAACGTGCGAGTTGCCTCGTTATGTGTATCCTTATGTTTCAACGGTACCCGCACTGTCAACTCAACAGAGTTTTCTGTCTCACTGTAGTGGTCTGGAAGGTTGCGATAAAACTGAGGGTTACGGGGCAAGCAATTATCCGCATTTACTCCTGAAAAATCAGCCGTAGTGGTTTTTGGCAACAAGCCGTTTTCCATAAATAAAATTTCTTTGTGGGTTGCCCTTGCCGCTTTTAATACCGTTAAATAGGGCTGTTTCTGTCCGTTCCAAAGTACCACGGTATCACAATTATCTTTAGAGAATAAGTCAATATAGTAGTGATATCTTACACGCTCTGTGAGTACGCACAAAAAGCGATACAAATTTCCTAACAGTGGGAAGCGAGTAATAATAGGGTAATTGATTTCCTGACGATGCATGTGGATACGCAATAACTCTGTCTCATCAAGGGAAATTTCCCGCCCCAAACGAACTAGGGTTTTGAAAAATGGCAGTGATTCTTTTATAACCCTAGCTTGTCCCTCTAAACCCTCAGCAAGCTGCTTAAAGTAATCATAGCGTTTTCCAGAATTAGCAACAAAAAGTATATTTTTCATCAAGTTCCAACTGTTTATTCATCGGCAATACAATTCCATCACAGCCTGCTAGTGAAAGCGCCTGTTTATGTATTTAATATTATACGCAATTGCGTAACAAGATGTCAGCTAATATTGAAATATGATAATAAATTCAAAGTGTAATAAATTTAATTGGATTTAGATGCACAGCGGGATACATTGCGGTTAGGTATAAAAATATGACCTGTTATAAAAATGAATTTAACACGGTGAAAATGACGTGCTATGGGCTCATTAATGGGAGTCCAATATCATCTGTTTAGACTTTAAACGTTAGCACTAAGTCACTCAAACTTTTTGATAATTCAGACAGTTTGTGACCAGATTGCCCTACTGTTTTGGCGGTATCTAAATTATGGTCTGAACTCGCTGCAATTTCGCCTAAGTTGCGGTTAATACCATCGGTCATCTGACGATTTTTTACTGCACTTTGCGCAATGTCGTTGTTTAGTCGTTGAATTTCATCAACTGACTTTTTAATGTCATTCAGGGTCTCGTTTGCATTATTCACAACACTGACACTCTCAACCACTTGCTGACTGCCAGATGTAATTGCCGTTACCGCATGTTGACTACCCAGCTGCAAGGCCTCAATCATAGTTCTTATTTGCTCAGTTGATTGCTGAGTTTTCACTGCTAAGGCCCTTACCTCGTCAGCGACTACAGCAAACCCACGTCCTTGCTCACCCGCACGAGCAGCCTCAATAGCGGCATTTAAGGCTAACAAATTGGTTTGTTCCGCTATGCTTTTAATCACTTCTAGTACACTGCCAATGTTAAGACTGTCTTCTGCAACTTTGGTCACTGACTCTTTGGCATCTGTAATGTTATCGGATAACAAATTAATTGTTGCAACCGTTTGCTGAATTACCTTTTGGCTATCGGTGGCTTTTTCATCGGCATGCTGTGCTCTGTCAAGGGCAGTTTGCGCGTGATTTGCCACTTGTTGGGCATCCGTGGCCATCACTTCACTCGCTTCTGTCACACTTTCAGTTGCTAACTTCTGTTGCTCTAAACTTACTTGCGCTTGTTGGCTTGAACTGGCCAATACTTTAGTTTCTTCTAGAACCCGTTGTGTGACCTGAGAAACTTGTTGAATAATATCTTGTAAATTGCTCAAAAACAGATTGAATTCAATTGCTAAAGCACCTAATTCATCCTCACTATCAATAACTAAACGCTGTGTTAAATCACGTTCACCACGGGTTATATTAGAGAGGCTTTGCTGCAGTATATTAATTGACCGTGTGACCATGGTTGGCAATACAAATATAAGGAAAAAACCCGTAACCACTGTCAAAATCATTGATATCACCAACGATGAATGTGTTGCCGTGACGCTCACATCAATATCAACAACCGCGCTATTTTTGCTGTTAATGATGATTTCAAGTAATTCGTCCAGGTGACTTCGGATGCTCCAAAACTCTTGATTTACTTGATTAAAACTTAACTCAACTGCTTGCTGTTGTGCCCTCGCTGTATCAGATTCTAGTAACGAGGTCACATGTAACGTTTTCGCCTTCCACGAACGAAATTTATCGACTGCCTGAGTTTTTAATGTCAACAACTGCTGATTTTTACTGTTGATTTTTGATAAACGCTCAATCGTTTGCTGTAAATTAACCGTCTGTAGGTGTTTCTGTTTAGTAAACTGCTCTGATGAAGGGTTTAGAAATAACATACTGCGTTCTGCGGATTGTA
>JBELHI010000072.1:0-10625 GCA_042091475.1 Alteromonadaceae bacterium | reverse complement strand
TTTGTCGAAGTGATTATTGCCCCCAGCGTCAGTGATGCTGCAAAAGCCGTGGTTGACGCCAAACAAAATGTGCGTTTACTGGCATGCGGCGACTGGGCTGAACAACAAACCCAAGGTCATGACTTTAAACGCGTGAATGGTGGCTTATTAGTCCAAGAACGTGACTTGGGCATGGTGACATTGGATGACTTAACAGTCGTGAGTAAGCGCCAACCAACACCAGAGCAGTTAGAAGACTTACTATTCACTTGGAAAGTAGCCAAATATGTGAAGTCTAACGCGATAGTATACTGCAAAGACAAGCAAACCATTGGTGTTGGTGCTGGGCAAATGAGCCGTGTTTACTCCGCCAAGATAGCGGGTATTAAAGCCGCAGATGAAGGGCTAAAAGTTGAAGGGTCAGTGATGGCCTCTGATGCGTTCTTCCCATTCCGCGACGGTATTGACGCAGCTGCTGCAGCCGGCATTAGTGCCGTTATTCAGCCGGGTGGTTCAATGCGTGACAATGAAGTCATTGCCGCAGCAGACGAACATGACATTGCCATGGTGTTTACCGGCATGCGTCATTTCAAACATTAAGATACATGAAATTCCCCATAATCCTATTATGGGGATTGCATTCTTAGAATAGCCCTTTAAAGTAGAACAGAGAATTGCCCACCTGTTGTGGTGTGATATTGATAAGATGGATGATTTCAATGAATAAATTAACCCGTAACCTGTCACTCGCAGGTGTTATTAGTAGTGCGTTATTAGTCAGCGCTTGTAGCCTAGTCAATGATGTCACTGCAAGCTTTTCAAATAACCAGCAAGCTATCGGTCAAGCAGTTGCCAATGTGGAACGCACAGAAAAAGAAATAGCGCGAGATATTTATAGAAACCCGACGGAAACCTTGGCATTTTTTGACGTAAAAGCCACGGATACTGTAGTCGAGATCTCACCCGGTGGTGGTTGGTACACGAATATTCTTGCACCATTACTGGCCGACAATGGAAAGTTATACGCGGCTCATTTTTTCATTGAAGAAGATACCCGTGATTGGTACAAGCGTAGTCGCGCGAACTTTGAAAAGAAGGTAGCAGAATACCCTCCTTACAACGCAATTACAGTCACCGATTTTGCGGCAGACAAAGACGTTGATGTTGCACCAGTAGGCACGGCTGATGCCGTACTAACGTTCCGAAATGTCCATAACTGGTATATGGGTAATGGCGATGACAGTATTATTGGCGCTTTTGCTACTTTCCACAAAGCGCTAAAAAGTGGCGGGATATTGGGTGTTGTAGAGCATCGTTTACCCGAAACTGCTGATGATGCAGACATGCAACGTTCTGGCTACATGAAGCAATCATACGTCATCAAAATGGCTGAAAAAGCTGGATTTACTTTAGTAGCGGCCAGTGAAGTCAATGCTAATAGTAAAGACACTGCCAACCACCCGAAAGGTGTGTGGACATTACCACCAAGATTAGCATTGGGTGAAGAAAAGCAAGATCACTATTTGTCTATTGGTGAAAGTGACCGTATGACACTCAAGTTTGTGAAACAGTAATACTTGTAATAGCAATAATAAACGCACCCCACTTGGGGTGTTTTTGTATGATAGGACCTTAACATGAAGATACTTGTAATTGGCGGCGGTGGTCGTGAGCACGCACTAGCATGGAAAGCAGCACAATCAACGTCGGTGACAACCGTCTATGTTGCGCCCGGCAATGCTGGTACAGCGGTTGAAAATAAACTTCACAATGTTGCCATTGGTGCGGAAGACATTCCTGCGCTACTGACGTTTGCTAAAGAAGAAAAAATTGACCTGACAATAGTCGGCCCAGAAGCGCCATTAGTAGAAGGCGTTGTTGATCAATTTCAAGCAAACAATCTTGCGATTTTTGGTCCGTCTCAAGGTGCTGCACAACTAGAAGGCTCAAAAGCCTTCACCAAAGATTTCCTTGCTCGTCATAACATTCCAACAGCCGCCTATCAAAACTTTACAGAAATAGATCCTGCCATTGCTTATGTGCGTGAGCAAGGTGCGCCTATTGTCGTTAAAGCTGATGGTCTAGCAGCAGGTAAAGGTGTAATTGTTGCGATGACACTACCAGAAGCCGAAGACGCTATCCGCGATATGCTAGCCGGTAATGCTTTCGGCGAAGCAGGCAGTCGCGTGGTGATTGAAGAGTTTCTAGAAGGTGAAGAAGCCAGCTTTATTGTCATGGTTGACGGCAAAAATATCTTACCTTTTGCCACCAGCCAAGATCACAAACGCGTTGGCAATGGCGATACTGGCCCTAATACCGGTGGCATGGGTGCTTATTCTCCTGCTCCCGTTGTGACACCTGAAATACACGAACGCATTATGCAACAAGTGATTGTCCCTACGGTTGAGGGTATGGCTACTGAAGGTAATGATTATGTTGGCTTCTTGTATGCCGGTCTTATGATAACTGCGGACGGTCAGCCAAAAGTCATCGAATACAACTGCCGTTTTGGTGATCCTGAAACACAACCTATCATGATGCGTCTAGAATCTGATCTTGTGTCCCTCATTCAAACCGCCCTAAAAGGTGATTTAGACAGCTGTGATATTCAATTTTCACCGCAAGCCGCAGTGGGTGTTGTACTAGCTGCCGGAGGCTATCCGAGTAGTTACAACAAAGGCGATGTCATCACAGGTTCTACAGAAAACAATTCAGATTCAGCTTATATCTTCCATGCAGGCACCAAAGCCACTGACTCAGGCATTGTGACTAATGGCGGACGGGTATTATGTGCCACTGCACTCGGCAATACCGTCACCGAAGCGCAACAAAAAGCGTACGCACTGGCGAAGACCATTGATTGGAATGGCGTATTTTATCGTGATGATATTGCCTACCGTGCTATCGCAAGAGAGCAAGAATAGAACGTTAGTGTATTACCAAAATACACGGAATAGTGATAGCAAAAAGGCAACGTAACGTTGCCTTTTTATTTTCTTTCCATGTATTACATCAGCCGGTGCTTTCTAACCAACAGGCCTATTTATCGGTGTTATATCCATTGGGATTGTTAGATTGCCAACGCCAGCTGTCTTCACACATAGCTTGTAGACCCTTCTTCGCAGTCCAATCTAGTTCTTTTTTGGCAAGATTGGCGTCGGCGTAAAACTCATCAATATCTCCAGCACGTCTAGGAGATATGAAATAGGGGATTGGTTTTTGACTTGCACTTTCAAATGCTTTAACCATATCTAATACACTGTAACCTGCGCCAGCACCAAGGTTATACATAACATAGCCCGGATTTTCGTTGAGGCGTGTCAACGCACATAAATGCCCACTAGCTAGGTCATCAACATGAATGTAATCGCGCACCCCTGTACCGTCATGGGTGTCATAATCATCGCCAAATACGGATAAACTTTCACGACGACCGACGGCGACTTGAGTAATAAATGGCATAAGATTATTAGGAATGCCATTAGGATCTTCACCAATCATGCCTGACGAATGGGCACCGACTGGATTAAAATACCGAAGAACACAGATTTGCCACGAATTGTCTGAGTGGTATAAGTCCCTCAACACCAACTCGACCATCAGTTTTGACTTACCGTAGGGACTTGTTGGGTTGCCATCAGGCATGGTTTCAACATAAGGAAGTTGTTCAGGATTACCGTAGGCCGTCGCTGAAGAGCTAAAGACCAACTTTTTAACATTGTGATCTGCCATAGCCTCACACAATGTCAAAGTACCCTGCACATTATTTTGATAATATTGAATCGGTTTTTGTACTGATTCTCCCACCGCTTTTAAGCCAGCAAAGTGGATCACTGAATCAATAGGGTATTGATTAAAAATATTGTCGAGCACTTTACGGTCATTAATATCACCCTCAACAAACACAATACTTTCACCGGTAATTTTTTCGACCCGGTTCAGGGATTCACGAGACGCATTGCACAGATTATCCAGTACTACTACTGATTGTTTTTTCTCTAATAATTGTAAAACCGTATGGCTACCAATATAACCAGCGCCGCCGGTGACTAATACATAATGAATCACGAGTCTTCCTTACTCTCATCTCTATCGGGTTAAGGTAGCAAGCTTTACTGCACTTGCAGCGTGCGAGTATAAACTTCACGAACCTTGGTTAAACATCATTGTATGACTATTGAACGGCATTGTTAACCAGTTTTGTATTTTTTCTTGAGTCACTTTTATGTCCAGCTGGGCTCTACTTCAATCAGGGTAAAAAATCAAAAACTGTTCATTTTTTAATCCATTCATAATTTTTATCACTATACAGTTGTTCAAAAACAAAACTTTACATGTTGTTAACAACCGAGGTGCATTATGCTAGTAAGTGAAATGAGCGAAGGCATGATTTCAGAGTATCATCATCAAGCCGTGAAAATATTGTCGGTTGACGAGCCCCATCATCAGGCTCAAGTTCAGTCGGTTGATGGCTCAAAGACCATGACAGTCGATTACGACGAATTAGAAGACCAACCACAATGCCACCCTGACAGTTTTAGTTACTACTAATTCAAGCGCTACATCACAGGTATCTGCTCGAACCAAGATCCACGCAGGGAGTTTGGGGCTTAGGCCCCCTTTTTAGTCGAATTCAAAGTATGTAACACTCCTCTGTTTTTATTCACTGTCTTTGTTCCTCAATCATAAAAATTGCAGATCAAAAAGCTGATCCTCTATATACGATGTGGTTCCTGACTATAAAATCCCGAAGCCATATGGTACAGCACAATGGTCAACAATCACCCGTTAGAACAGAAGCAACCCATTTGTTTTAAATTGGTTAACGGTTGTTCGAAGCCCTGAGCAAGGTTATTTTGATAGAGATCAATAAAGTCATTGCCATCACCACAGTTAAATCCTGCGCTGTGGGGTCCCAAATATTGTAACTGTCGGTTCCGCACAATGAGTAGCGCTGGAGTTGAAGGAACTGATTGAGCCAACTGATTAAAAACCTTGTGCGATAACAGTAGTGTTTCAGTTTGTGATTGCCATTGTGGCAGCACATCAACTTTTGCCATTATTAGGTGACGAGTTTGTTGTTCTATAAGCGGTGCAATATAACGTTTGGCATAATCGTAACAATGACAGTGGTTTGAAAGGAAATGAATATATAGGGGCTCTGTTGATTCAATGTCGACGGCTAAACCAGCCAGTATAGATAGGATCTCGGTTTGCTTTTGTTGGATTTCTGCGATTGTATAAGGCGCTTGTGGGTCAAACACCTTGATATCATCAAAATAAAACAACCAAAACGCGACACCAATACTCAGTAGCCAACAGGCAAATAACACTGCTAATTTCCTGTGGCTTGTGAGCAATTGACTCATTCGTTATTTTAATTTTATTTAAATAACAAAACGCGACATATGTTGATCTAATTCGCTGTTTTTAGAATTCAGCTCATCAATAGACTCTTTAATATAGCGGATATGAGAAACAGAAGACTCAAGTTGTTCCTTTATACTGACAGAGTTACCGGCAATACTAGTTGTCACCATATCTTGCTCTTGCATGGCTTGCGCCATTTGATTATTGGTGTCCATAGTAAGATTTATTGACGTAGAGCTTTTTGCGACCGCATTGTTGGCCTGCTGCAATCTCTCAACACTTTCACTAATGACTTCGACACACTGTCCCATAGCAACTTCGGCATTGCCTGAAGAATGTGCTACCTGCTCGACCATTTCATTAATAGAGAGTACCGATTTTTTGGTACTCTCTGCTAGTTGTCTGACTTCGTCTGCTACTACTGAAAAGCCCCTGCCAGCATCGCCTGCTCGTGCAGCTTCAATGGCAGCATTTAACGCTAATAAATTGGTTTTTTCGGAAATTGACTCAATGACCTTGAGCACTCCAGCTATTTCACTACTGTGACGGCTGTGATCAGAAAGGTCTTGTTTAAGTTGCTGAATATTATTCTCTAATGTTTTCATTGATTGTTCAGAGGCCAGCATCGCATCGTTAGCCGCTACATTGTCATCAGCCGCAGATTTAGCATATTCTAATGCTGACTCTGATGTTGACTTAATAACAGAAAAGGTTTGGCTCATTTGTGCTGTAGCTACTGCAATTTGCGCCGTTTCATCTACTTGCTGCTTGGAAGAATGGTCAATATTATCGACCTTCGATGTTACATCATCAAGGGACGCTCTCACCAATGCTTGGGTATTCACCGTGTCTTTTAACGCCGTTCTTGAAGAGGAAACAATACGATCAAATAAAGCCATGACAGGATTGTCTTGAACCTGATTTGAATGGTTGCCGCTAGTACTGTCATTTACAGTGAAATCTAATGAATCATCAGACTTTACGACTTGACGCATAGACATAATGACCGCTAATTCTTTTTCAGCTTTGATGCAAAGTACAATCAATACCGCCATTTCCGCTAACCATAACAGCACGTGCATAGCTAAGATGTTGAAAGAAAAATAGCTATCATAAAACAACTTCGACTCAAACCAGCCATTACTTTGCACCACAAAAAAGGCAACATGGTGAACTGCGGTGCCAACCGTAGCTGTCACGTAAACTCGCCAGTCGCGATAGACAAAAATTAATGATGCTGTGATAAAGAAACTAAAGTGAGCCTCCGCCATACCATTTAGCAAGTGGACATGTAAGGCAGCGAATGCAATTAAAGCGGCGGTTACCGCATGACGCGTCAACACCTCTCCTGCCATTGAGTTAATCAACATAAACGGAAAGGCGCAAATTAGTACCCCAAAAATAATAGCTTGGGCATACATACCATGGAACGTGGCGTAAATTAAACTAAGAACGAACGCACCACCTAGAACGTATCGCATGAGGCGATCATTGGGCGCTTGTAAGGCTTTATATTCATCCATAAATCGAGTAACTCCCTGTTGAAAGTGTAGTGCTTATCCTTAAGCACTGTCATTTACGTATTTTGTTAAGATAAGATCAAAAGTCATACTTTAGAAAATTAAATATACAAAAAATTAATTAGTGGGCAGCCTTTTGCAAAAACTTGATATCGTAGCGAATGATAAAAGCTTCCTTTGACGCTAAACGATGGGCATGTCCCATGCCCCACGTTGGAAGTGTAGCAGGATATTCTTCAATATCTTTAAAATGACCACTACGGAAAAAATTACCTGCGTAGGGCACGTCAGTGACATGACTACTAATACTAAAATTAACACCATCTTCAGCACATTGCAGGGTATGTAATTCTGGGCCTTGACGTACCATCCCACAAACACTGCTTTTGTAAGGGAAAATAACCACTTCATGACCACCTACAACCACTGGATTTAATGGAGATTTAACAAAAGGACCTTCAGGTTTGTCAGCGATAGCGACTCCCCACCCAATATAAAAAGGCTTGTCGCTTTCAATAGGCGCTTTGTAATTTCCATCGCCCTTATAGTACATATAATATTTACCACCTTTTACAATAAAAGAGGGATCATGTACTTTTAGGCTATCAAAGCCCCCGTCTGTGCTGGGTAGTAATACTGGTTGCTTTGACTTCACCCAAGGTCCAAAGGGTGAATCAGCAGTAGCCATGGCAATTTCATGGGGTCCTTCTTTGTAAACGTGAGGAGAACGGGCGACTTGGTAATACAAATAGTATTTGCCATTAGCTACCAAAATATCAGGGGTAAATACATTTCGGTCATCATAACTGCCACGCGCGCCCGGTTCTACGGCCATACCTTGCTCTTGCCAGACAAAACCATCTTTGGAAGTAGCATGCCAAATAGAAACATAATCCCACGAATAAATGCGCTGCCATCCGCCTTTTATATCCTGATAGGCTTGTTGCGAACCACCGGCTTGACCTGTAGGAACTCCACCCCAGGACTTGCTATACCAAATATGATAGGTATCACCCACTTTGATAGGACTGGATGGGTCACGAAAGGTCATATTTTCTGCAAAACCATCAATACTGTGGCGCATGTAATATGCTACTTCCAAATCTCTGCGTTTAGAGGACAAGCGAAAATGATAAGGTCCACGAGGCGTTTGCTTGTAAGTATTTAAAACAGATTTAATAGCAGGCTCATTACGGGGGATCCCGTTGTACCCCAATCCCTTAGTCAAGGTATAAGTAACTTTCGGAAATAGTGTGTTATTTTGCTCAAAGGTCAAATCACCATTCAAATACCGTTGCATGGCTAAGCTATGCTCATACGTAAGTTTGGCTTCTGCCTCACGCGTTAATTTTTGTTGGCTATCAATACTCGACACAACCTCTGATTGTGGTTCCGATGATACAACTTTAGATGAAGAATCACAGCCAATCACATTCAACCCTGCTAACACCAACAAAATTGCGCTGCCGTAGTGAATTAAACTTTTATCCACGATTCTTTTTTCATCTTCATTACTACTAGCACCCATAGCCAAACCCTCAAAATAAATTTATAAAGGGCGGTCACCCACCCAAATTGTCAACAATATACATTATTTGCAGAAGATTGTTCACCTATCAATGTAAATCATAATAAAAAAGTAGGTAATAAAAGTAATTTAAGACCTGACTTCAACGTTACACCAAGTGAATGTGTTAGCCATAATCGTTATTAACGTTTTGTCATATTACTGCATAATTTTCTCAATAAAAATCACACCCAAACATCATCTAACTGAAATAGCGCCCGACTAAAGTAAATTTTAGATGTATTTAATTGGATATCGTTAATAATGAAAATTACCGTTGTAGGTAGTGGTTATGTGGGTTTATCAAACTCGGTATTACTGGCTCGCCACCATGATGTTGTCTGTTTGGATGTTGATTGCAAACGCGTCGATTTAATAAACGACCGTTGCTCACCAATTGAGGACTCAGAAATCCAAGAATACCTCAAAAAAGGACAGCTGAATCTCAGAGCAACAACAAACGTTGAATTCGCATATCAAGACGCTGAGTTCATCATCATTGCAACACCCACTGACTACGATCCGGAAACAAACTACTTTAATACTTCCTCGGTCGAAAGCGTTATTGCAGATATATTGACGCATAACGACTCCGCCACAATCGTCATTAAATCAACCGTTCCCGTCGGCTATACAGAATCATTGAGAACAAAATTTGGAACAGACCGAATTATTTTTTCACCTGAGTTTTTACGTGAAGGCAAAGCACTGCATGATAATCTATACCCTTCTCGGGTTATTGTCGGTTCTCGCAGTGACAAAGCACAAAAGTTTGCTGAATTACTGGTAGAAGGGGCAATTAAAGAGAACATTCCTGTATTACTTACTGACTCCACTGAAGCAGAAGCAGTCAAACTATTTTCAAATACGTACCTGGCAATGCGGGTTGCCTACTTCAATGAGCTCGATACCTATGCCGAAACTCATGGGTTAGATACCAAACAAATCATTGAAGGAGTGGGCTTAGATCCTCGCATTGGCAAACACTATAACAACCCATCATTTGGCTATGGCGGCTATTGCCTACCAAAAGATACCAAGCAGTTGCTTGCAAATTATCAAGACGTACCTAACAACTTAATTCGTGCCATAGTCGATGCAAATACCACCCGTAAAGATTTTGTTGCCGATTCTATTATCGCAAAACAGCCGAAGACCGTAGGCATATACCGCCTCATCATGAAGTCTGGTTCGGATAATTTTAGAGCATCTGCTATTCAAGGCGTAATGAAACGCATCAAAGCCAAAGGTATCGAAGTCGTTATTTATGAGCCTGTACTTGATGAAGAAACCTTCTTTGGCTCGAAAGTTGTCAGATGTGTTGAAGTTTTCAAACAACAATGTGACGTGATTGTTGCTAATCGAATGGTTTCTGAACTTTCTGATGTTGAGAAGAAGGTTTATACCAGAGATTTATTCGGGAATGATTAAAGCGAAAACACCATAAGTGGTGTCCGACGAGCTACCGAAAATTACGCTACAAAGCATATGAATGGTTCACAGCCTTTGTCTAGGCAATAAATGTCAAACAGTTCAAGCTATCGAACAGTAAATTTATAAAAGTTTAATGCAAGATTATTTGACATCGAAGCAGGTTCATCAGACAATCCGAGGTGATTTTCAGGAAAGGAGTCTGGTAATCATTTCAAGAGCAGCGCTCATTTACTCGACCGCTCCAAGAAAACATACTCCATAGACAAAGGCAGTAAGGTAAATTGTGAAGCAACTTCGTCATTCTATTCAAGCACTGGTCATTACAACCGGTCTAATTTTTTCAGGCCTAACGCTCGCGAATATTACCCCCGCGCAAATTGAGACCTTTAAAAAACTTCCTAAAGCACAACAGGAAATGTTGGCAAAGCAATATGGATTCGATTTATCCGTTCTTGATAGTGCCGGCGCAAACAAATCGAAACAACAAAATAACCCCAGCCTCAATGAACTAGTTGGAAAGCGACCAAGTCCCCTTATCAGTAATGACGACACTGACACTGACACTGACACTGACACTGACACTGACACTGACACTGAAACTGAATACTATGGCGAAAATAGTCGAATGGCCCTCGACGAATTTGACACAGTAGAAAAAGAGAAACTTACAGACACTACCCCACTCAGAGATAGTCTAAAGGCTTTTAGTTACGACCTGTTTTCAGGAGCCCCCTCTACATTTGCCCCAGTGACCG
>JBELHI010000071.1:5391-10770 GCA_042091475.1 Alteromonadaceae bacterium | reverse complement strand
CACGCTTGCAACGGTATGAGTAAAACAGACAACGCAATAAGCCAATATTTTTTCATTTTCTTTCCTTTAAAACAACGCTGTAATTAAGCGTATCAAATCAATGTCAGTAACGATTACCCGTAGCGCTTACCATATCGAGAAACACGCCAATGGACAAGTATTAAGATAACGCGTTCACAATGTGAGGTAAATAGTTGGTGGTGATTGCTGGCCGCTTAACCAATTGATTGAGATTAACCTTTAAATCAACATCCGTCTTGAGCTTAACCAGTGCTTGAGAGCGCAAGATATTTTCTTGATTTTGCCGAACATAACGCACCACATTATTCATATTTCGCAGTTTAATACGGCGCAATAAACTTGGGTCTTCAAGTACCTGAGCCAAGCTAAAGCGCTTAAGGATAGCCGCAGCACCCTTATGCCCCAAGCCTGTAATACCCGGTATGTTATCCACCACATCGCCGACCATAGTGAGGTAGTCCAGTAATTGCTCAGGACGCACTTCTAATTTGCTTTCCACTGCGTCAATATCATATAAAATCTGGGGCTTACCTGCGTATTGCTGAGTATGCTCATTGACTAAGCAAAGAATATCTTTATCACCAGAGAAAATAATATTGGGTATACTACGACTTGCCAGTCTAGTGGATAGCGTAGCCAGCACATCATCAGCTTCTACATTGGGGATTTGTAGGCAAGGATAACCCAATGTTTCAAACATTTTTACCGCTAACGCAATTTGCTGGCGGTATTCTGGGTCCTTGGGTTTTCGGTTGGATTTGTATTGGTCGCAAATCTGATGTCTAAAACAGGGGCCTTCAGCATCAAACACCATCACAATGTGAGAAAAGTCATAGCCCTTGGCTTGTACCTGCCTGATTTCTTTTTCGATAAGCTGCTTTAATGGCTGTAACACAAACACGGCATGATCTTGATAGGTAATATTTGGCATACCGTGTTTCGTTGCCGCCATATAAACACGAGCAAAGTGACTGTTAGCATCAAAAATAAAAACCATATCGTTCTAGTGGGTATTAAGACAAGAGACAAATATAATAGCGTATATTTATATCTCGTCCTATCCGTAAGAGATTTTTACTTTAGCTGATCAACGGTTTTCACCATTGAGTTCACTGCTTGATTGATTTCTTCAATAACATTTTTAACGTTATCAACCAAACTAACACCGCTATCTACCTGAGATAAACTCGAGCCCATGACTTTCACTGCATGAGTAGACAACTCCGTATTCTGTTGCACAACGTTGGCTATCTGTGTAGTAGATTCTGATGTTCTCGCCGCGAGTTGTCTTACTTCATCGGCAACTACTGCGAAACCGCGTCCTTGTTCACCAGCCCTTGCTGCTTCTATTGCCGCGTTCAACGCTAATAGGTTGGTTTGGTCAGCAATACCGCTGATAGTATTAACAATATTATTGATCTCATCTGACTGCTTACTTAGTGCTTGTAAATTTTCTGATGCACCGCGAATGGTGGTGGCAAGTTCATTCATTAGCTCTATGGTACTATCCACCACATTAACGCCTTGCTTGACTGACGCATCAGCTTGTAACGATACTGTGTAAGCCATCTCTTTGGTTTCAGACGCTGACATTACTTGAGCGGTAATATCAGTGGCAAACTTAACAATTTTAATCAAGGTACCATTGCCATCAAATACAGGGTTATAACTCGCTTCTAACCAAATAGATCGGCCCTGACTGTCTTTACGAGAAAATTTACCCGTAATAAACTCGCCCTTGTTCAAGCGCTGCCAAAATTGTTTATACTCACTTGAGAGCGTTAATTCATCATGGCAAAATAGACTGTGGTGTTTGCCGACAATCGCATTTAACTGAAATCCCATGGTATTCAAGAAATTATCATTTGCCGTCAATACATGGCCACCGGTATCAAATTCAATCACCGCCATTGAACGACTAACCGCCTCAAGTACACTGTTCTTAAGTTGAGCCTCACTCATTCTATCTGTAATGTCAGAGGCAAATTTAATGATTGATTTCAGCTTTCCGTGATTATCAAAGACTGGGTTGTAACTGGCTTCTAACCAAATAACATGTCCCGTTCGCGTAATGCGTTGGAATTGGCTACTGACAAACTGACCGTTATTTAATTTATTCCATAACTCACTATATTCAGAACTTTGTGCGTATTCGGGTAAACAAAACATTCTATGATGTTGACCTTTTATCGCGCTCAGTTCATAACCCATAACTTGCAAAAAATTATCGTTGGCATCGATGACCTTTCCCTCAGGTAGAAACTCTATGACGGCCATGGAACGTTTTACAGCCTCAAACTTACCCTCTAAATCAAAGGTTTTCTGTTGCTGTTGATGCAACGCTGATTCTAATTCTCGACTGCGCGATAACATTTTCAACATTTTTTTCTCCGTTTAATAAGTGAGCGTGGTAAGGCCTAGAACTAATCTAGTAGGCTAATCAAAATAACATACTGGTTTATCGTCCATCGTCAGTATATTATTAATAACCGATATCAATTATTCCTCATATTTACTTAAGATTTGATAGGACAGGGGTCCATCAATTTCTTTTAATATTCTAGAATAACTATAGTTTTTATAAATTTAGTGGCGTTGATTAGCCGACAGACAATAAACTTAAGAAGACTGATATTTCGATTAGAGTCGAAGTATAAGGCTAAATATTGGAGGCCTCAAGTGTCCTTAGCAAATAAAACTCAAGGTGCAATATTTGCACTGCTGGCTTACTTGGTGTGGGGCATGGCACCGATTTATTTCAAACTCCTCGGGCACATGAATTCTGTCGAAATATTAATGCACAGAGTGCTCTGGTCAGCCTTAATATTAGCCGCCTTACTGTCCATTTATCGTCAATGGCAAACCTTAGTAAACACCCTGTGCAACCTCCAAACAATGCTCTGGTTATTACTGTCAGCGGCATTATTATCCATTAATTGGTGGCTGTTCATTTATGCCATTAATACTAATCAAATATTAGAGGCCAGCCTTGGCTATTACATTAATCCCTTGCTCAACGTGTTACTGGGTTATCTGGTATTGAAAGAATCAATGAGTAAACGTCAGACTATAGCCGTGGTATTAGCATGTAGCGCTGTCATTATTCAGCTGCTCTCCGTTGGTTATTTACCGTGGATACCTGTACTACTCGCCAGCAGTTTTAGTGTTTACGGTTTGGTAAGAAAAAGGTTAGGTGTTCACACTGTGGTTGGTTTAAGTGTAGAGACACTGTGGTTGCTTCCCTGGGCTATCTATTATGCATTAACACAAGCACAATCCCACAGCGATCCGATGGTATTACAGTGGCAAGATAATGTTATTTTGTTAGGCTGCGGCGTCATCACTACACTGCCATTGTTACTATTTAATGCGGCAGCGCAGCGACTAAAATATGGCACCTTGGGATTCTTCCAATATTTGGCTCCCAGCTTGATGTTCATTATTGCCGTTGCACTTTATGCTGAGCCACTCACGCCGTCACGATCAATTACATTCTTGTTAGTGTGGACTGCGATTGCGCTTTATAGCTCTGATGCAATAAAAAACAATCAACGATAATGTTTAATGATGACTTTATTCCTGCCTTGGTGTTTTGCTTGATACATACACTGGTCTGCTTGCTGATAATACTGGTTCAAATCACCGCCAAAACCGGACACCCCGCCAATACTGACGGTAATATTGATCTCTCTGTCTAACACCGGAAACACGCCTGACGCCACTTGTGTCACAAACCCTTGTAATTTATCCTTAAAATTAGACTCTGAGACACCACTGAAAAACACACAAAATTCTTCCCCACCCACACGTGCATTTAACTGATCGCAAAAATAAGATTTGATCACAGCCCCCAATCGACGCAACAGTTCATCTCCAGTTTGATGGCCATAGGTGTCATTGATAGTTTTAAAATGATCAATATCAATTAACGCAAGACCATTGGTTTTGTCTTTATCAAATGGCTGTGTTTCCAAGGTTTGAAAAAAGTAACGACGATTAAAAAGCTTGGTTAGGACATCCGTGTTGGCATATTCTTGAATCAAAGCAATATGCTCTAAGCGCTCTAGATTGTGGTACAAACGACAAAAAAACTCTTCATGACAAAACGGCAGCGCAATATAATCATTTGCACCCGACTTGATGAATCGTGCTGATAATGCCGGATCATCTTTACTAGAAATACCAATAATCACCAGTTCATCCAGAGAGTAGTCACAACGCAGATCCACGACAAAATTAACACCGTTTTTTTCTGGCATATGTTCGTCCACTAACACTATTTTAATATCTGATGTGGCTTTCAATAATTTGTTGGCTTGCTCCGCAGTTTCTGCAAAAAATGTTGTAAAATTATGCCTCTGCAGTAATTTCACTAATTCTTTACGCACAATCCTTGAATCATCAACCACCAATACACCACATTCATGATTGCGCTGTAATCGGCTTAATAGATTGCGAAGGTAGGTGTAGATTTGGATATTTTCTTTTGGAATGTAGTCCACTACCTGACGCTGTAGTATCTTTTCTCGTATCACGTTATTCACCTGACCAGTGATTACTATGGTGGGGATATTTTGAGAAATCACATAGTCTATGGCTTCACCCTCAGCTGCATCCGGCAAATTGTAATCTACCACGGCACAATAGAAATCAGAGCTAGTGTCCATACTCTCGCACAAAGCTTTAGCGTCTTTCAAGCAGTGCGCAACCACAGGTACCATACCCGCGCGAATAGCAATATGCTTAAGTACTTTTACAATCAGTAAGCTGTCATCAACTAACAATATTTTATGTTGCATTACACCGCCCTTATGTCTCTTGTAAGGGTATGATTAAACGCTTTTTTTGCTATTAAACTTTAGTCAAACGGGCGAACGACAAAACCAACCATTTACTGCCTACGCTATCAAATTGCACCTGCACTCTGGCTTGTTGGCCATCACCTTCATAGTTAAGGATAGTGCCCTCACCAAATTTGGGGTGAGATACCAAATCACCCAAATGTAAATTATTAGTCCCGTTATCTGACACTGGCGCTTGAGAAAAACGTGCGGACACTGGACGAGAGACTGTAGAACGCAAACGCACTTCATGCAGACATTCTTTTGGGATTTCACGGATGAAGCGGGAGGCGGTATGAAACTTATCCTGTCCGTACAAACGACGAGATTCAGCATAGGTAATAACTAACTTTTTCATCGCCCTTGTCATACCCACATAGCAAAGTCGCCGCTCTTCTTCCATTCTTCCCGGTTCATCATTGGTCATATTGTTGGGAAACATGCCTTCCTCAACACCCGCCAACATAACCAAGGAAAACTCCAATCCTTTGGCCGTATGTATAGTCATCATTTGCAC
>JBELHI010000071.1:0-5291 GCA_042091475.1 Alteromonadaceae bacterium | reverse complement strand
GCTGCCTCGCGAATGTGCTGCAATGTTTTTTCGCCAATGCCACGGGCTGGAGTGTTAATAACACGCTCAAAAGCGGCATCATCTAGGGGATGACTGAGTAAGCGTAAATACGCCATGGCATCTTTAATTTCTTGGCGCTCGAAGAACCGCAGTCCCCCGTAAATCCGGTAGGGTAAGCCCTCATGCAATAACGCTTCCTCAAGTACTCGAGATTGGGCGTTATTGCGATATAAAATAGCACAATCTTCTAACGCATTACCTTGCTCTTGGTGTTGCTTGATTTGCGACACAATAAACCGCGCTTCATCAAGATCATTGAATCCCGCATACAATGATATTGGCTCACCATCGGCAAACTCAGTCCATAATTCCTTACCCAAGCGCCCTCGGTTATTATCAATAACAGCATTAGCTGCTTTCAAAATAGTCCCGGTAGAACGGTAGTTTTGTTCCAAGCGTATGGTTTCTGCGCTAGGATAATCCCTCAAAAAGTAGCTGATGTTTTGTACATTCGCACCACGCCAGCCATAGATGGATTGGTCATCATCGCCAACAATCATCATGTGATTGTCACCACTGGTGAGCATTCTCAGCCAAGCGTATTGAATATTATTGGTATCTTGGAACTCGTCCACAAGAACGTAACGAAAGCGCTCTTGATAATGGGCGAGCAACGCGGCGTCATTCTGCCATAACTCATGGGATCGCAGTAATAATTCGGCAAAATCCACCAGCCCTGAGCGTTGACACGTATCTTCATACAATTGATAAATCTCTTGCATTCGCTGTTGATTGGGATCGTTATTGGTGGGCACATATTTCGCCCGTAATCCCTCGTCTTTATTACCGTTGATGTACCATTGTACGTGTTTTGCTGGCCATTGTTTTTCATCCAAATTCATTGATTTAATAATGCGCCGTAATAATCGGTATTGGTCATCCGAATCAATGATCTGGAAATTTTCTGGTAACTTGGCTTGTTTGTAATGGGCTCGTAATAAGCGGTGAGCAATACCATGGAAGGTACCAATCCACATACCGTGCAGCGATCGTTCCATTAAATGCTCAATCCTACCACGCATTTCACGCGCCGCTTTGTTAGTAAATGTAACTGACAAGATACCGTAGGGGGAGACGTTTTCAACATTCATCAGCCAAGCAATTCGGTGCACTAACACTCGTGTCTTACCGCTGCCTGCTCCGGCTAATACCAACATATCCTGAGCTTTCGCAGCCACTGCGTCGCGCTGCTTGTCATTCAATGAGTCCAGAAGAATTGATACATCCATTACTATTTTGCCTTCACTTTGTTACTGGCTGGGGAGTATACCATTGCTTACTATTAGGTATGTAGCAATGGCTGAGAATTATCTAAAAGTCGCTTAACGTCAGACGAGCTGAAGTAACTCGTCTAGAGCATCTAACTGCACGTGGGGTAAGGTCATCACTGACTCAGAATTCAACTCCATGGGCCTATCATAAGCATACCATGCGGCCTTAGCGCCTGCAGAAATAGCACCAAACACATCATTTTTAAGATTATCACCAACATGTAATAATTGCTGTGGCTGAATATCAAGGGTTTGGTAGGTTCGTTCAAACATAATGCTGCTGGGCTTTTTCGGCAATTGCATCGACGCCTTGAAACAATGACTAAAGTAATCCGCAATACCAATTTGAGCCAGGTCAACGTTGCCGTTAGTGATAGCCACCAGTGGATATTTTTCTGCCAACGCTGAAAGTACCGACAAAACCTCATCCGTCACAGTGAAATTACTGCGCTCCATGTAAA
The DNA here is from genome assembly GCA_042091475.1 of Alteromonadaceae bacterium. Taxonomy (GTDB): domain Bacteria; phylum Pseudomonadota; class Gammaproteobacteria; order Enterobacterales; family Alteromonadaceae; genus CAXRGH01. The sequence continues at coordinate 3,499 of JBELHI010000071.1, read as the reverse complement.
AGTATTCATAGCTCTCATGCACTGCTTCGGTCAATGCAACACCTTGGTAGCCACAGGCTTGCAATCCTTGGTGTAAACTCTTGTGCCTGAGTAATGACATATCGTTTCTCAACAGCGGGTTTTGACGACACAAATCACGACTCTGAGACTGCCAAAAAGCCTTGCTGGTGTGTGCCGTGTCTGGGTAATGCTGGTGTAGGAAGGAAAGTAGTGCCAACTCCGCCTGAATAATAATGGGATGGTTATCATACAAGGTATCGTCCAAATCAAAACTGAGGGCATTAACCTTGCTCCATTGGCGGTAAAATATCATTGTCATTAAGCCTTTTATTTAGTTTTTTTTGCTCTGGGGTGGGCGTTATCATATACCTGCGCCAAATGTTGAAAATCTAAGTGCGTGTAACGCTGTGTCGTTTTCAAATTAGCATGGCCAAGTAATTCCTGAACCCCCCGTAAATCACTACTAGATTCCAATACGTGAGTAGCAAACGAATGGCGCAATTTATGTGGATGTAAATGCTGATCTAAGCCTTGGACTTTACTCCATTTGGCCATTCTATTCTCAATTTGACGATGGCTTATACGACGTTTCAACTTACTCAAGAACAAGGCTTCCTCACCCTCGAGAATAAATTTCTCGCGGATTGACAGCCAGCGTACCAACCAAGTATGTGCAGTGGCACCAATAGGTAACAGCCGTTGTTTATTACCCTTCCCCAGTACCCTAATCTCGGTATTCTGAATATCCTTGACATTCAACGACGACAATTCAGCCAAACGCAGACCACAACCGTACATCAATTCCATCATCGCCTTGTCTCTAATACCCAGATCTGTATCAGGCTCAAAAGCCAATAATTGTTGTGCTTGGTCAACACTCAAATGTTTTGGTAATTCGCTCGCTGATTGAGGTGCTTTAATACCGAGGGTTGGATCGACACTGATGTGTTGTTGAGACAACAGATAGCCAAAAAATGTGCGCAATGCTGACAATCGCAATGCAATACTGTGACTGCTTAACCCTTGTCGACGGGCGGTGGCAACAATAGCGCGAATATCGTCAACCACTACCTGAGACCATTGATTAATGGTTAATTGGTGGTTACTGAATTCAATTTGGCGGGCGTAGTTTTTAATTGTATGGGGGGACAGGTTGCGTTCATACTTAAGATGATCGCAAAATTGGCTGAGCCAAGACTGCATATCATCGGTCATCATAATGTCCTACAACTTGGCCACAACAACAGACAGCAACTGTTGTAATTGTGACAAGAGTAAAGTGTCCATCTGCGGGTAAAAATGGCTTTGGTTGTTACTTCGAATGGCCAAGATTGCAACGGTTTCTGTGTTACCAATAGCCATTAGACTGACTGACCCTTTATCTGCCAAACCTAGACAGCAAGATTCGTCAGAGGTTAATCTACCAAAATAAAATTTATCGTCAGATAAACGTTTATTCATCAGCTGATTAAGCGCCGTGAGTTCAACCAAGGGTAAGTCACACAATCGCACATATTGCAGTTCAGCCAAGCCGAGGCTGTCAATCATTATGTCTGAGAGTGCACCAATGACCTCGTTAATACTTATACAAGCCAGTAGCCGCTGATTGAGTTGTGCATAACGGGTGAATAGCGCTTGATTTTGTGTCGCCACCGCTAATAACTGCTCCCGTTGATGCTGACTTTCATGCAGTTGCTCACGTAATTGCTGTAACTGTTTTTGCATAAATGAAGAAGCAGACTGGTGACCAGTGGTCGCGAGTAGAGTGTCAAGCAAATCAGGATAACGCTGCAATAAATCCATTATCTGTTGCTCGGCATCAGAGCGACTCATCTGCTCTGACACAAGAGCTGGTGAAGATGTACTCATATATGTAAGTTGCCATCAAAGACATGTTCCGCTGGACCTGTCATTTTGACTGTTTGTCCTTGACCATTCCAACGTATTAACAGTTCACCACCAGGCAGTTCTGCGCGCACGGTTTGCCCCAGTTTTCCTTGCAATTGCCCAACTACTGCGGCAGCACAGGCGCCGCTACCACAAGCAAGGGTTTCACCAACACCGCGTTCAAACACGCGTAATTTTATATGCTCAGGCGATACAATTTGCATAAAACCAACATTAACCCCTTGTGGAAAACGCTCATGATTAGCAAGGGTACTACCCAAGGTTTCTACTGGCGCAACGGTTATATCATCAACCGTTACCACACAGTGAGGATTGCCCATGGATACCGCACCGTAAAATACCGTAGCCTCTTGGGTGCGCAAGATGTATGTTAATTCCTCTTTATTGGCTTTATGGGGTACATCTTCAGGCGCTAATTTAGGTCTCCCCATATTCACGGTTACCTGACCGTCTCGCTCCAAATGCAGTACCATTTTGCCTGCTTTTGTACTGACCATAATACGATTGCGGTTTATCAGTCCCTTTAATTTTACAAAACGAGCAAAACATCGTGCACCATTGCCACATTGGGCAACCTCAGAGCCGTCGGCATTAAAAATACGGTAATAAAAGTCTTGGTCTGGATCGTAGGGAGGTTCAACCACTAACAGTTGGTCAAAACCAATACCTAAATTTCTGTCTGCCATTTTCTGTATTTTTTCAGGCGAGAAAAACACATTTTGGGTGATATTATCAATCACCATAAAATCATTTCCCAGCCCATGCATTTTTGAAAACTGTACTTGCATAATACCTTCAATCGCGTGTAATTATTAATTACACTTAGTTGCTTATCAAACTAGGGTAACACACTCTCACCGCACCACAATTGCTCAATCTTTTCACGCGCCCTAACCAGATGAGAATCTGCACCATCAACCATCACTTCGGCGACTCGACAACGTGAATTATAGTTAGATGCCATAGCAAAGCCATAAGCACCAGCACTTTTAACTGCTAATACATCACCGGCCTGCAATGCCAGAGTGCGATCTTTACCTAAAAAGTCGCCGGTTTCACAAATAGGCCCAACCACATCATAACAAGCTGCTAGTGTCTGCGTACTTTGATCAATATTAACAATATCTTGCCATGCACCGTATAATGATGGTCTGAGTAAATCATTCATTGCTGCATCGACAATGGCAAAGTTTTTCTCTGCGCCTTGCTTGACGAATTCAACCGACGTTAACAATACCCCTGCATTGGCCATAATGGCTCTACCCGGTTCAAAGATCACCTCTAGCTGCTGACGGCCTGTTAAGCATTCTGATAACGCCGCAACATAATCCGCGGGTAACGGCGGTGACTCATCATGGTAAGTGACGCCCAAACCGCCACCTAAATCAATATGTTGCAATACAATACCGTGTTCAGCTAGCTCATCTACTAACCTTAGTAGTCGCTCTAATGCATCAACAAAAGGACTCAAATTGGTTAACTGTGAGCCTATGTGGCAATCGATACCGACAATCTTAATACCAGGCAAGGTAGCCGCCTGTTGATACACAGCTAACGCTTGCTCCCGCTCAATGCCAAATTTATTGGCTTT
>JBELHI010000070.1:0-10835 GCA_042091475.1 Alteromonadaceae bacterium | reverse complement strand
CGGGGGGCAATGGCGTTGGTAAGTCAACCTTATTACGGCTAATCGCAGGTGTAGAAAAGCCCAATAGAGGTACAGTGAGTATCTCCCTTAACTCTCACGCAATATCCATATATTCCGATTGGAGTTCTCCGCCTGAGTATCTAACACCGAATCAAATCATGGCTTTCGAGGGTCGGTATCAACAATTCGATAGGGATAAGTATGATGCGCTTTGTGCTCAGTTTGGTGTGAGTCAATCCGCCACCAGTAAGCTCGTAGAATTATCGTCAGGCACCAAAAACAAGGTGAACTTGGCGAGGTGTTTGAGCAAGATATCTGATGTCATTTTACTCGATGAGCCTTTCAATTATCTCGATGATAACAGTAGAGTAGTGGCTGCAGCAGAAATAACATGTCAATCTGATAAAGACATTATCATTGTTGATCATAGCAATTATACGGATATCAGGAGTGTTATTTCGCTATGAACACTCGTTCGCTGTTATCGTTGTTGATTAACGCTAAAATTAAACAATACAAAAAAGATAATAAAGTATCCTTCTACACCATAATGGCATTTTACATTATGTTCGGATTGGCATTGCTGCCATTCCTGGCACTACCTGGTTATTTAATATTGACTTTTAAATCAATCATTCAATTTGCTCTTGGTTTAGGCATTTTTAGCATGGTCGGCCTTTTAAACGCCTTTGCTGCTTTGAGCCTAGTAGATAAGAAAGAGTTTTTATATCTAAATACGGTAACAAACATCAAGCGTTTAACAGTTTATTTGATAACCTTCGTGTTTGAACGCTCAATTTTATCCCACCTTTGTGCGTTTGGTGTTTTTCTGAAAATTTCTCCCCTTGAACAGCCCATTAAGAGCCTAGTATATTTAACCGTAACTTATTTATTGTTTTCTTTAATAGTCTTTTCAGTCATAAAGTTAAAGTATAAGGTCTAGACGCTATGTTTCTATTTCGTCTCATCATTGAACGGGTTCTCAATAAAGTATTTTTTCATATGATTTTAATCAGTTTATTCCAGACCTTGTTATGGCATTTTAGCGCTGAGCCAGAGATGAGTTCGACCACATTTTGGGTTATTTTTACCGTTATCAGTTTATTGTGCAGTGGTTTGTGTTGGGATGTATGGAAGGTCACAAATTCTGCTGCTTTAGTGCAAAAAAACTACTTGAATAGCCTTCGTCCAGCACTCTGCCTAAAGCTACAAAATACAATAAAAGGTTATGGGATATGCTTATTGTGTTTGATCTTACTCCCTTCTATTGCCAATCATTATCTTAGATAAATTCGATAGATAGAGTTTGAGCTTTTTGTACTCGTGTCATCTCATTTGAGTTTCTTGAGGTACGCTCGAACTTATTCACATTGATCACTGGTTCAGCACCCTACTGTCGCCAATCACACAATTATAACCTTTAATTCCCCACAAGTTAGACTAACTAACAAGACTCACTACATCTCTGAATGTATATTTTTTCATTAACCCAAAATATTATAACGTATCAACTTAGCTATTTATGAGAGTAACTCGTCGTGTGATCTTATTTGTGCATATTTTACACCATTGACACCGCCATTTGATTATAACTGGTGGAATTGTTTGCAAAGCAAGGAATAAAATGTCGCTATTTAGAAAAGAAGCTGTTTGCCATCAAAGTGAGCGTTTAACTGGTGCCATCACTTTAGCTCAACCTTTATCCATCAAGCTAACAGTTGTCATTTTAATTTCTGTTGCCGTCGCAGTGGTGGCTTTTTTGTTTACAGCTGAATATTCGCGGAAAGAAACAGTGCGCGGTTTTTTAATGCCCAGTAAAGGCGTAATTAAAAGCTTCGCAACTCAAGGTGGAACTATTGAAGCGGTATTGGTGAAAGAGGGCGATACCGTTGAAAAAGGTCAAGCTTTAGTCACTATGGTTATTTATCAAAACAATAACGATGGCTTAAGTTTAAGTGGTCAATTACAAAAGCAACTATCGTCACAGTTAGCGTTACTTGATGAGGAAATCACGCAATATCAATATCTGGAGAAAAAAGAACACCAGAATCTAGAAAGCAAAGCGTTAGGGTTAGAGGGTGAGAAAATAGCTCTTGAAAACCAGTTTAAATTGATAAACGAAAAACTTGAATTACTGTTGAGTCAACAACAAGGAGTTGAAACATTAAATAGCAGTGGTTTTATTTCAACATTTGAAAAAAACAGCCAAAAACACGCTTTGCTCGAAGCCAAACAAGAGCAGCAAAATATTAACCGTTTACTGCTTCAGCAAAGCAATCAAATTAATCAAACCGCTTTTGATAGCGCGAATTTACCTCAGCAATATACCCTGCGTATCAATAGTCTTCTTCGTGAAAAAGTCTCTATTCAAAATCAATTAGTAAAAATACAAACGAGTCACAGTTATATCGTTACCGCCAGCTATGCGGGTACGGTAACGGGTATTCAAGTTGTTGAAGGTGAAACTCTCTCTCCAGGTCTAGGGCAGTCCAAGCCACTGCTGAGTATTCTGCCTAAAGGTTCTGAATTAGTTGCTGAACTATTATTACCTTCTCGCAGTGCAGGTTTTATTGAAAAAGGCCAAGTATCGAGATTGCGCTTTGATGCCTTTCCGTATCAACGCTTCGGTTTTATTAAAAGTGACATAAGCCGAATTGACAGAGCGCTTATTGTCCCTAACGAAGTACAACTACCCGTCGCGATACAAGAGCCTGTATATCGCTTGAGGGCAAAGTTGCGGCAGCAGAAGGTAAGGGCTTATGGAAATACATTTGACCTTAAAAGCGGGATGTTATTCGAAGCCGACATTATGCTAGAACAACAGACACTGATTGAGTGGCTTCTTGCGCCTATTTACAGTCTAAAAGGACGTATTAGTTGACGGGTTGCACGAACAACAACAGGCATTTTTCTAGTGACGTGATAATTAAACACGTTTCAGGAAAATAAAGCGGCTGACTTTAGTCAACTTTTGCGAGGTGCTAAAGCTAGCCCTATCAACCGCTCCTTCTCATGGTGAGATTGAGCATATTAATAACCGACGATTTTTAAATTTAAAAATCGTCGGTTATTTGGAGTGTAACATTATGCGTGAATTAAACGTAAAAGAAATCGAACAGGTAGTTGGAGGTAGTCTTGCTATGAGTGTTGCGGGTGCTTGGGCATCAACTGTTGCTGGTGCTGGCACTGGCCTTGTTGTTGGAGGACCAGGCGGAGCAATTGCTGGTGGGCTTGTTGGATTTGGACTCGGGGTTTTAACTGCTGTCGGTTTTTCACTTGCACGGCATAAATGATAGCAGACCAAGCGAGAGAGGAGTAACCACTTCTCTTTTGTCGGAGATATTATTGATGAGTAAATTAAGCAAAATTACCTCTTTAACTTTTGTTTTAGCTTTGGTAATGCCTTTTTTAATGCTGGTAATTTTGCCAAATCTTTTTTTCTATTTTTTTGAATATCCGTTCTATCGCTATTACAACGTAATTATAGTGCCCCTTACTGTATGGTTGACGTTATACGTAATGAAAAAATGAAGTACTGTAATGGTTCAATTTTGAAATGTTACAAGACAATTTTTGTTTAATTAAAGGGATAGAGATGAGCAATCTTTACGACCTACTGCGCTTTATACAAACGTAAACATAAAGATAGCATTTTCAAATGGTAGCTCCCGAAGCAAGTAGGCATAGTTAAATTTATTCGGATTGAAGGGGGTATAACGTGGGGTATCGTATCCACATTCATTTTTCTTAGTTGAAGTCTTACTAGAAATGAATTTGGCTTAAAAAAACATTGTTACCAATCTTATTGGGTGAGTTGGCTTAATCGTCATGATTGCTGACTTTATCGAGGCGTTTGGCGAACTTACAACGCGCATATCAAAGTAAATACGTCAGTTAGTTCGTTCATGATGTGTTGTTTAGTGGGATTTTAATTGTAAAGGATTTATCGTTCTTTCAGAAGAGGCTCGTTATACTGCGAACCAACGAACGGCAGTCCAACATCTTTTCAATATGACTACCGAAAATTCGTATCGAATGTTTAATTATTAAAAATTTATAAAGACAGCAATCAATGGAAAAACAAAAATTACTCAAGTTTTCGTATGTAAAAAGCGCACCAATGATTCTTCAGACAGAAATGGCCGAGTGTGGCTTAGCGTCTATAGCAATGGTGGCTGGTTATCACGGGCACAAGCTTGATATGCAGGCGATGCGCAAGCGTCATTCGGCAAATCATAGAGGGATGAGTCTTCAGCAATTGATTGAGTTGGGTGATAGCTTGGGATTCGCGAGTCGCGCTTTACAATGTTCCCTTGATGAGGTTCATAGATTACAAACACCCTGTATTTTGCATTGGGATATGAATCATTTTGTTGTACTGACTAAAGCTTCAGGCAAGGGAGCTAACGCTAAATTTGTTGTCAATGACCCTGCGGTTGGGAAACGTACTTTAACGACTCATGAGTTTAGCAAACACTTTACCGGTATTTGCTTAGAGCTTACTCCTACCAGTCAATTTGAGGTGAAAGAAGAAAAAGGCAAGATGAAGTTTACCCAGTTGTGGTCGTCTATGTCGGGCTTAAAGTCAGGTCTGGTAAAGCTCATTGGCTTGTCTTTGGTACTGCAATTGTTCGCGTTAATGACGCCTTATTACATGCAGTGGGTGGTAGATGAGGTATTGATTAGTTTTGATAAGCCATTACTGACAGTATTAGCAATAGGGTTTGCCCTGATTGCCATCATTTCTGTTGTGACTAACGCGGTTCGAAGTTGGCTAATACTGCGCCTTTCAAGTGTACTCAATATGCATATGGGTGTAAACTTACTAAGGCACTTACTGCGTTTGCCGATGAATTATTTTGAATCCCGTCACGTTGGCGATATTGTTTCTCGTTTTGGTTCATTGGCTCAAATTAGAGAGCGAATTACCACAGGTTTTGTTGAAACGCTGGTTGATGGTGTCATGGCGATTACTGTACTTGTGATGATGGCACTTTATTCATTAAAACTTTCCGCAGTGGTACTTGCTGCAATAGCACTTTATACCCTAATCCGATTAGCCTTATATCGTCCGTTGCATCAAGCAACCGAAGAAATGATCCAAGCATCAGCGAAAGAGCAATCCAATTTTTTAGAAAACATTCGCGGTATGCAAACCATCAAATTATTTGGCAATGAATCTCAACGACAAAGTATTTGGCAAAATCGTTATGCGGAAGTGATTAATAGTGAGATACGCTTAGGCCGGTTAACTATCAGTTTTGATTCATTCAATAAATTACTGTTTGGTTTAGAGAATGTTTTAGTGATTTATTTTGCTGCCATAATGGTAATGGAAAATAGCCTAACAGTGGGTATGGTACTGGCTTTTATTGCCTATAAAGGCCAACTGACTGGACGTTATAGCAATTTAATTGAGCAAATTATCCTATTTAAAATAATGCGACTCCACCTTGATCGGATTTCAGATATTGCGCTTACAGCGCGAGAGCCGAATCGCGATGGAGAAATGGATTACTTAACCAGTGAGGGTTCGTCTGATGATAAGTCAATCAAAGGTGCATTCATTTTAGAGAATATCTGTTTTAGTTATGGTGATGAGCAAGCGCCAATTTTAAATAATGTTAATTTAACGCTGCTTGCAGGAGAGTCGATTGCAATTACCGGTGTATCGGGTACCGGTAAAACGACCTTGATGAAAATTATGCTTGGGTTATTACGGCCAACCTCAGGCAGAGTGATACTTGACGGTAAAGACATCACTCAGCTTGGTTTGAAACACTACAGACGACAAATTGCAGCGGTAATGCAGGATGACACATTACTGGCAGGTTCTATTGCAGACAATATAAGCTTTTTTGATCCTCAGCCCAATTACCTTAAAATAGAAAAATGTGCACACTTGGCTGCTATTGATGAGGATATTGATAACATGACAATGGGGTACAATTCACTAGTTGGTGATATGGGGTCTACTTTGTCTGGCGGACAGGTGCAAAGGTTATTACTTGCGCGAGCGTTGTATCAATCCCCTTGCGTTTTATTTTTAGATGAAGCAACGAGTCATTTGGACAAAGACAATGAAGCCAAGATAAGCACACAGCTTCAGCACTTACCTATGACGCGTATTATGATTGCCCATCGAAAAGAATCCATTAATATGGCCGAGCAAGTCTATCGCCTTGAAAATGGTCACCTTGTTAACTTGTCAAAGGAGTGCTGTCACACTTTGTGATTTACACGCCTTCTCCAATCACATGGAGCAGATTAAGGAGCAAATGAAACGTGAGCCGAGACCGCTACCAGCCTTGAATATCAAACGTAAGCCAGAATCTATTTACGATTACCAGTTTGAAGATTTTGAGGTGGTTGACTACGACGCACACCCTAATATTAAAGCGCCTGTAGCGATTTAAAGGGCTACTGACTGAGCTTTTAATGTAATTTGAGCCGCAGGTAGCACTTTACATTGTTACATTTGTTTTTTAGACTCTATTTATTAGAGTTATTCATGGTTTTGATGCAATTGCGCAAAAATTCTCAATTTTTCATTTTGTTGATACTGACAGTCTTTTTTAGTCAGTATGTACTTGCAGCTGTTAATTGCTGCATGCAAGAAAATGGCGTTGTAGAATCTCACCATGCCAATCAGCACAGCCATCACAATATGGCCAATTCAGAAAGACTTGAGACTGTAGAAATGCCTTGTCACAGCGAGATTGAGCAATATCAACACGATAACAAAGCCTCACATCATCAGCATTCAGAAAATAGTAAAGATGAATGTTGTGACAACGACTGTGGTTGCGTCAATGGCACTGTCAGTTCATTATATCTAACTTCTGATACAGACGGCTTTTTTGTTTCTTTGAATCACCAGTCTCAATACCTGTATTCACTCGATACACTCGCGCCTATCCAGCACGCCTTATTTAAACCTCCCATTATAGCGGCAGCCTAGATCTGTCTGGCGTTTGTTCGTCAGCATGTCACCATTCTTTGATGGTCGGGTAATAACGCTGAAGTCGTTGGTTCATTTTTAACTACAACTACTTCGGCACTACCTTTTTATCCTGTCCATTTATTTTATCAAAAGCAAACGCAATCTGTTTGCTGGTATTAACAACTTATTAGTGTTTAAGAGCGTGTTATGAAAGGGTACTACTATTTATTGGGATGGATTTTCAGCGTGTTATCCGTCTGTCCGTTGGCAGCAGAAACGGCGTCAACCTCGTTACTGAAAGCGATTCAACTTGCGCAACAGCAGGATCCGTGGCTGACTATGAGTCGTCAGCAACAAGACGCGATTACCGCGCAAAGTGAGGTAGTAGCGGCTTTGCCAGATGCCAAACTATCATTGGCGATGAGGAATGTTCCAACTGATTCTTGGAGCACTTCACAAGATAATATGACTCAGTGGGTGGTTGGCGTACAACAAAACTTACCGAGAGGCGATGTATTATCCCTTAAACAACAACAAACAAAACTAAGAGCGACCGCCTATCCGTTTGCCCGCAGTAATAGGAAAGCGATGGTGGCCAAGGCCATAACGCAACTGTGGCATCAATCATATGTGGCCAGTGGGACAATAGCATTGATTGAAAAAGAACGCGCTTTGTTTGAGCAATTGGTGGATATATCAGTGGCCAATTATGCCAGTGGATTAACCGCGTCACGGCAGCAAGATATTATTGGTGCTGAACTACAAGTCTCTGAGCTTGATGAGTTGTTGTTACTACAACAACAACAGTTAGACACAGCTTTAACTCAGCTCAATCAGTGGGTGGGTGCTGAAGGTGTGGGTCTATTAACTGGCGGACAAACGTCATTAATTGAAGTGTTTCAGCAAGCGTCACAGTATGATTATTACAGTATTGATTGGCAGTGGTTTGAGGATCTTCAACAACGCTTATTAGATGATATTCAAAGACGTACTATTATTGCGCGTCATCCTAAAATACGCATGGCTCAAGTTCAAGTTAAAGCTGAACAGACGTCGGTCAATATTGCTGAGCAAAACTATAAGCCAGAATGGGGGATATCGGCGCAGTATGCATTTCGTGAAGACGCTGATGACAACCGTTCTCGCTCAGATTTATTTTCACTGGGGGTCAATATTTCTGTGCCACTTTTTTCAGGACAGCGTAATGATGAAAGTGTACGTCAGCGCCAATTTATCGCATCTGCCAAAGAGACCAATAGACGTTTGTTGATGCGAGATATGGAACGTGATTTATTAACTGCTCTCAATAGCTTGAAAGTATTACGTAAGCGTTATCAATTGTACAACGAGACCTTGATCCCTCAAACACAACAGAAAGCGGCAATATTTTTGTCGGCCTACAGCAACGATAATGAACGCTTTGTGGAGGCATTACGAGCCGGAATGGCAGCGTTATCAAGTAAAGTAGAAGCGCTCAAGTTGTACTATCAGACTCATAAGCTGATCGCAGATATTAACTATTATTTGAGTGGTAGTCAGTATGCCAACTGGTCACCGACAGTGACTAATAGTTCGTCCTTCGTATCACCACTCACGTCCTCCGCCGTCAATCCGAAAGGAGCTCAATAATGAATACTTCGTCATTTAAACTATCAAACAAAGTCACGTTATTGATAGGTTTTTTAATGGGCCTGCTATTGTGGGGGACCGCGCACTGGGTAAATACTGATGCGGGTCATCAACAGGCAGAAGAGCCCCTATATTGGGTGGCACCCATGGATGCCAATTACCGCAGAGACGCGCCTGGAAAGTCGCCAATGGGTATGGATTTAGTCCCTGTTTATGCAACATTACAGAACGACAAGAAAGCGGATAATGATGTGTCAGGGGTTGTCACTATTTCACCACACGTAATCAATAACATGGGTGTCAAAATTGATGAGGTCGTGACCGGGAGTCTTGCTTTATCGGTCAAGACAGTCGGTTTTATTCAATACGACGAGGAACAACGGGTACATATTCATCCTCGCGTTGATGGTTGGGTTGAAGCATTGTATGTAGCCGCTAGCGGTGAACCGGTGAGCAAGGGCCAACCATTGTATACTTTGTACTCTCCGCAATTGGTAACGGCACAAGAAGAATTTGTATTGTCGGTAAAGCGCAATAATCAGGCTTTAGTAAAGGCAACTAAGGCACGTTTGCGCGCATTGCAAGTGCCAGAAAGTATTATCAAGGAACTACAACAGAGTTTAGTGGTGAAGCCAACTATTACCTTTTATGCGCCTCAATCAGGTGTGGTTGATAACCTGAATATTAGTGAGGGATTTTATGTGAGCCCTGGTGATACCTTGATGAGTATTGGGGATCTTTCTAGTGTGTGGCTAGAAGCTCAGGTGTCAGAAAAAGATATTTCGGTGATACACAGTGGATTATCAACCGCAATAACATTAGATGCTTATCCCGGTCGTCAATGGCAGGGAGTGATTGACTACGTTTACCCCAGTTTGAATACCGTTACCCACGCCCTAAGAGTGAGAGTGAAATTGGCCAATCAAGATTTACTATTAAAACCTCACATGCACGCCAATGTTGATATTCAGCTTCATTCATCCCAGCCATTACCCTTGATCCCGTCATCTGCGTTGATCCAAACCGGTGAACAAGACAGAGTAGTATTGGCGTTGGGCGAGGGCAAGTTTAAGTCGGTGGCTGTGGTTATTGGTCGTCGCAATCACCATCAGGTGGAAATCCTATCAGGCTTAGCAGCGAATGATAAAATAGTCACGTCAGCACAGTTTCTGATTGATTCAGAGTCCAGTATTGATTCTGATTTTCAACGTATGTTAGCGCCACAGCAAGCCAGTGTTTGGGTAAAAGGCGTGGTAGAAAGTGCGATTAACAACAAACGAATACTGACCATTACTCATGAACCAGTCCCCGAATGGCAATGGCCAGTCATGACAATGAATTTTATATTGTCAGAGGCATTGGACCAGCAGTCTTTAACGATAGGCACGTCCGCGTCTTTTCGCATTACTGAAGTGTCATCAGGGTATCAGATTATTGATTACACTGTTATTGAACAGGCTATGGACATGCACCAACACCATCACACCGATGTGCCCCAGGCGACAGTGAAAGGGACTGTTAAGCAGATTGATTTGTCTCTTCGCGTGTTGACCATTGACAGAGAGGGGATCCCAAAGTGGGACAGGGGGCCTGCGACAATGGATTTCTTAGTCGTGGATGAGTTGGATATAGAGAGTGTAATGGTCGGAGACGCTATTGAATTTACATTTGAAGTGCATGATGATCTTGTGGTTACGGCACTGACAATACTGCCACAAATGTCACCACTGGATGATACAGACAAAGGCGAAGATGAAGATGAATCTGAGCACATGCATCATCATCACTAGTTGGGTAAGGAGTAGATAGTATGATTAACGCGATAATACGCTGGTCCCTTGAGAACCGTTTGATTGTTTTGTTGGCTGCCCTCATTGTATCGGGTTACGGTGTTTATGCCGTCAATAACACGCCAGTGGATGCCATTCCTGATCTGTCTGATACCCAAGTCATTGTTAAAGTCAGTTACCCCGGTCAATCGCCACAAGTGGTGCAAGACCAAGTGACTTTTCCATTAACCTCTGCCTTGCAATCAGTACCAGGTGCTCGTTATGTGAGAGGGTTTTCTTTTTTTGGGGATGCTTACGTTTACCTCGTATTTGACGATGATGTTGACATTTACTGGGCTCGTAGTCGTGTTTTGGAGTACCTTGACCGCGCAGGTGATGACCTCCCTGCGGGCGTAAAACCAACCTTGGGTCCCGATGCAAGCGGTGTGGGTTGGGTGTACATTTACGCATTGTCTGATCCGTCGGGACAGATC
>JBELHI010000069.1:0-11060 GCA_042091475.1 Alteromonadaceae bacterium | reverse complement strand
AGTTGTCCTGCATTGACCTGATCTTCTAACCATAACCACTGCCAAAATCCGGTTTCATACAGACTGGTGGGAGTGTCTGCGTTATTCTCTAGTAGTTTGGCGTGACCTTTACCGTCATAGGCCAAATCTAGTCGGGAATATAAACTCGGATCTTTGCGCTGCCATGAGTCTGCAATGCCTTGCCAAGCGGCCTCTGGAATACAAAATTTGCTCAATAGTTGCTCATCATTGACTACCTTGCTAACAATGTCTAGGCACATTTGATGAAGCTCCTCGGTGGGCGCCTCTATCTGTTGTTCTATCTGCTTGAGGTTAAATTGGTAATAGGCAGACTCATCCCAATACACGTCACCGTACATGGTATGAAAGTGAAACCCAAGGTCAGCTGCCTTTTCACGCCAGTTATCCCTTGGCTTTGCTGTCTGCCGTAACACCCTTTAGCCGCCCCAACCCGAGCGTTTACTGCCCCAGCTCGATTTGGCTTTTGCGGTGCTACCAAAGCCGCCACGTTTGATGGTGCGAGTAACTGCAGGCTTTTGTTTAAATGCTGATTTATTAACTTTGACGCGCTTGTAACGATTATCACCAAAGTTTCTGCCGTCTGCACCAATCCAGCTGTAACGGTTGGGAGAATAGCGAGAGTATGACGTAAATAATGGCTGAGAGTAGTAATTTGGAGACATCAAATTACTCAGCATAAATCCTGCCATAAATGGCATGAAGAATGAGCCACCACTATTACCAGAATGACATTGGTTGACACCAAAGTCATATTCACAATCTCTACGAGAGGCGTATTTTGGTGCTGTTTTGGCGGCCTCGTCTGTGGCTTTTTGATAGGCCGCTTCACACTGACTGACGGCATCGGGATTTGCATCAATACAGCCGTCTAAGGTTGAGTATATATGTGCGGTTTGTTGTTCTTCGCCACAACCCGTGAGCAAAAATGAAGCCGCTAGGGGCGCCACGGTTAGGCGTTTGCGCATCCGCAATAACGTCTGGCTAGATGAACGTTTTTTAGGTGTTATAGCCATAATAACCTCAGTAGCTCATACAAGCGTTGTTAATTAGTCCCACAGCAACCGAAACACCGGCTAACATAACCCCTGCCGAGACTTCATTGTTGGCGATACGCTGAGCAATGGCAGGCATAAAAGTAAAGCGTAATAGGGCAAATGCAAATAATTGTGCAATTAAAGCGACTACAGCCCAAATTACAAAGTCTAAAATATATTCAGAATTTGATGCTGCGCCACCCAGTGCGATAGCAAAACCAATGATGGCGCCGGCGTAGCCTACTGCTGCTGCGGTATTTTTATCTTCTTTGACCAGTTTCCATTCATCGTGTGGAGTGACAAATGCATACAGTAATTTGAAAGCAAATAACAATGCGATTGAAATACCAAAGTAGAGTGCGAAATTGGCTAATCCAGATAGTGATTCTATGACTAATTCCATTATATATCCTTATGATTTATACAGTTAATAACTTATCCGTTGATTCTAATTTCAGTGGGTGAAATAGTAAAGCCCGTGCTGAACACGAGACAGTGATCTTTAATACCATTGGTTACTTTTTCTTCTGCACTTAGCATTAGTGCTTCCACCTCATCATTCTCCAGTTGCCGCTCATATAGCATCACAAACTGATCAGTGGTGGATTGGCTTTGTTCATTTTGCCAGGTGGTTTCTGTCATTGCCACGGGTGGACTGTTGTTGTCAAAACCATTCCAAACACGGCTAAACTCTTGTTCATCAAGTTGGTAGGTAGGTTGGGATACGCCGGTTTGTAATAAAGTGTCCCATTGTTGATGTGAGCCCACTGATTTTGTGTCGTAGAAGTACCAAAGCTTTACGTCACTCACGTGTTGTTCATCAAAACCGCCATCAGTCACTACCTGTAAAAATGCATCATCGTCAGTATAAAAGCGAAAGATGGCACTATTTTCATCCAACATGACTTTGCCAACAGCCTGTATAAGATGGCACGCCGCCGCTCGTTCAATAGTTAATTGGGGTTCAATGATAGACAATTTTAGTTTATCAATTTCAAACGAACCGCCAAGGTGCAAGCCCATTATTTCAGGTGCGGCTTCAGTGGTTGGAGGCTCATTAAACAGGCTTTTGAACCAAGTGTTTGCCTTATTCAGCATAAAAATTGCTCCATGAAATATTATTGATCCGCTGACTGGCAATATAAAACACGGTATCGCCGCTGGCCAATGTTTGACTGAGTGTTGGATTTAACGTTATTTTAGTTGTGCCGTTTGCTCTGGTAGCGATAAGTGTAGCGCCATATTGTCTTTTCAGGCCATTAAATAATTTATCAACAGCAACTGCCGAGGTAAGCTCGGGTACCCGCAGTGAATATTGCGTGTCACTACTTTTTACGTTGAGTAAATCATAATGCAAAGCGCTTGAGCCGGGATCAATGGCGGACTTTGCCAACATTTCGACCGCGACACTCGGTGTACATTCAATATTTGGGCAGTGGGATTTGAGTAATTGGACCAAGCTTTCATCTTTAAAATACGCAATTTTATGACAATTTGGATTGCGTTGATGGACATAAAGGCTGGTGGTCATAGTCATGTCATCTTCTGGATTATCCATCACAATCACGCTGGCACTATCTACACAAGCTTTATTCATGCATTGATCGCGGTTAAAGGAATCCACTTTGACAAAACCGATTTCCCCTGGCTTGGGATTAATAATGTCTGCTCGCACACACAGAACAATGGCTTTTGGATCGCTGTTACTGGCTTGCTCCTTTAACAATAAATCCAATAGTTGTATGGTGCGTTCTTTGTTCCATCCTATGATCAGAATGTGATCAGTTACGTCTAGTGATTTCAAGCCTTCAATCCCCTTTCTCCATTGCCTTGAGATCCAAGCAACTACTCGCCCTAGGATCAGGGCAAATAAGCTTAAACCTAAAGGTATTACGTAGAGCGATACAATGTATTTACCAGCAACGGTGGCAGGTGATAAATCACCGTAACCGACAGTTGATCCGGTAACTACTAACCAATAAATAAAATCGTGCAAGGCGAGAAAACCGGTTTCTCCGGCACTTTTTAACATTAACCAACTGCTGGCGGCATAAACAACAAGCGCCAGTACAATAGTGTACCAGCGCATTGAGGTAAGACAGCGAACGATCAGCCGTTTTAAGCGATCTAAAACCAAGTGTTACTTCCCTAGTATTCGGGCCAACTCGTCATCTGCTGTAGATTTTGTACTACCAGCAATCCCTGCATTGGCTAAACGTTTCTCTAGTTCATCCGTTGAATCGTCTGCGGCTAGCTCTTCCGCCGCCTCTAATTCCGCTGAACGCATTGTCTGGCGTTGCATAATACGATCTAGAGATTCGGTGGCGGTTTTCATTTTACTGTTAGCCCCCATGTGCCGAGAAGACACAGCCACTTGTGCCTTTTGTACAGTTTCAGTTGCCTTTACCATGTCAACCTGCTGCTCTAGACGACGCAAGTTTGATTTGGCTTGATTGATATTGCTCGCCAGTTTTTTCTCAGATGATTGAAACTGGGTCAAAAACTGTTCTTCGGTATCCAATTGACCACGTAACTCAGATACTTTTGTGGCGCAATCAAGGGCAAGTTGTCTGTCACTGTCCGCGGCTTTGCGCGCATGACTTTCGTATTCACTGATTGAGGTTTGTAAAGCATCCACTTTTTGTTGCGCTAATTTGCACTTGGCTAAGATAGTGGTGCGTGCTGAGTCTGACTTCCGTAGCTCGTCTTTGGCTTCGCGAATTTCTTGTTCAAGAATTCTAATCGCTTGGTTGTCGGCGATTGCTTCGGCTGCTTCTGTTGCACCACCTTTAATGGCAGTGACTAATTTTTTCCATACTGACATTGTTTACTCCTAGTGATTTAAAAAGGTCTGATAAGCGTCAATAAATCCACTGACATTCTGGTACAAGGTGTCAATTTCAATAAGGATGCTTGATTCTTTTGATTGTGCGCTCAATGAGCCGAACGCAACGTAGTATTCTTGTCCTGCGATGGACGTGACGCCAACTGTGGTTAATGGAAACATTTGGTGAGTCTTCAATACTTCTGCATTTAATGCATCTTGATCTTTCACTTCATCCGTTGAAAATAGAATAGATTCAACTAATATCTGCTCGCCGCTAATTGCTAACCAAGCATCAAGGCCGTCGGCATTAGCCATTAATAAGCAGTCGTTTTCTTGTGTCACAACATAGTCTGTATTCGTAGTGATTAATTCACTGAGTTGTTCCAAATTCCACATTACATAATCTCCCGTTGATGAATTGCGGATCACCTTATAACTGAATTATATTTAGACATAGGTTTGGCAATCCGTCAACAAAAATAAAATATTTGTTTGAAAATATATGTGTCTTAATGTAACTTATATGTCACATATGGTGTTTGTGAGTTAATGATGAATACGCAATACAACAAAACTGATTGGCGGCAAGTCGTACAGCGCTTGATTAAAGCAGAAATGTCAAAGCGAGGGATGAAGTATCAGACCTTAAGCGATGAGCTTAGCGCTTTTGGCATTGCGCAAAGTGCCGATAATCTAAGAAATAAAATAAATCGCGGTATTTTAGGTGCAGACTTATTATTGCAACTGATGATGATAATGAACATTCGCAAGATAGGTGTAGAAGAAATTAGTGATATTATTGATACCCTGTAACACATGCTTAGCGGGTGTATTGACGGCTTAATTTCGTTGCAGGAGACAACAACTGTTTGTACACTAGCGGCATACTTAAGTTGTTAGCATATAAAGATATGAAATTATCAGATTTTCATTTTGAATTACCCAATGCATTAATTGCTCGTTACCCAACCGCCGAGCGCACGGCCAGTCGATTATTGACCCTTGATGGAGCAACGGGCAAGGTTGAGGACAAGCAGTTCTCAGATATTCTTTCCTTAGTCACCGCTAATGACTTATTGGTGTTTAATAACACGCGAGTGATACCCGCGCGGTTACTAGGCCAAAAAAGTACTGGCGGTAAAGTTGAGGTGTTGATTGAACGCATCCTTGATGATAACCGTGTCCTTGCTCATGTTCGCTCAAGTAAATCACCTAAAGAAGGCGCACAACTTATCTTGGAAGGCGCCATAAACGTGACTATGCTTGGTCGTCATGACGCGTTGTTTGAATTGAAATTTGACCATCAAGAGTCGGTCTTATCCCTGCTTGAAGAATACGGTCATATGCCTCTGCCGCCCTATATTGATCGTCCTGATGAAGATACTGACAAAGAGCGTTATCAAACCGTATACAATGAAAAACCCGGTGCTGTTGCAGCACCAACGGCGGGCTTACATTTTACTGATGAATTGTTACAGCGGATTAAAGATAAAGGCGCAGACGTTGCGTTTGTCACTTTGCACGTGGGTGCCGGCACTTTTCAACCGGTAAAAGTTGATAATGTGTTAGAGCATAAAATGCATTCGGAATACGCTGAAGTATCACAATCGGTGGTGGACGCCATTGCGCGAACAAACCAACGTGGCGGAAGAGTGATTGCTGTGGGTACTACGTCCGTCCGCTCACTAGAATCGGCCGCTAAATCAGCACTGCAAGCAGGTACTGAGCTTGCACCTTATTGCGATGATACTGACATTTTTATCTATCCTGGGTATCAATTCCAACTGGTGGACGCCATGGTGACTAACTTTCACTTACCAGAATCTACTCTCATTATGTTGATCAGTGCCTTTGCCGGACAGAATCATGTGATGGATGCATATCAACATGCCATTGATCAGAGTTATCGTTTTTTTAGTTACGGCGACGCTATGTTCATCACGCGATAAACTATTTTTTTTAAACAGGGTAACAATCGGCTTATTGTCAGCCAAAAGGTTGATAAATACAGGCGTGAATACCTGTGATATAAAGGCATAATCATTTATACTGCGGGTCTTGTTGTCTTAGCATCAGACTGGTTTCTGATCTGCTAGTGAGGTTAAAATGAAATTTAAGGTAACGCAAACTGACGGTAAAGCCCGTCGAGGTCAATTAACATTTGACCGTGGCGTCGTAGAAACACCGGCTTTCATGCCCGTGGGTACATACGGTACCGTTAAGGGGATGACTCCAGAAGAACTAAAAAATACTGGTGCTCACATTTGTCTTGGTAATACTTTCCACCTGATGTTACGTCCTGGCACTGACATTATTAAAATGCATGGTGACTTACATGACTTTATGCATTGGGATAAACCAATACTGACAGATTCTGGTGGCTTCCAAGTATTTAGTCTGGGTGACTTGCGTAAGATCACAGAAGAAGGGGTAACCTTTCGCTCCCCCATCAATGGTGAAAAGATCATGCTCACTCCAGAGAAGTCTATTGATGTTCAGCGCGACCTTGGCTCTGACATTGTGATGATTTTTGATGAATGTACACCTTACCCTGCATCGGTTGAAGAAGCGCGTACGTCAATGGAATTATCATTGCGTTGGGCCAAGCGTAGTAAAGACGCTCACGGTGATAGTGAAGCCGCGCTATTTGGTATCGTACAAGGCGGAATGTATGAAGATTTACGTGATATTTCCTTAAAAGGCTTGTTGGATATTGGTTTTGATGGGTACGCCATAGGCGGCTTGTCTGTAGGTGAGCCAAAAGAAGATATGATCCGTGTGCTTGACCACACCGCACACAAGATACCTGACGACAAACCCCGCTATTTAATGGGCGTGGGTAAGCCGCAAGATATTGTTGAGGCTGTGAGACGAGGCATTGACATGTTTGATTGTGTTATGCCAACAAGAAATGCTCGCAATGGTCATTTGTTTGTCACAGAAGGTGTGATAAAAATACGCAATGCCAAATATAAGACAGATACAACGCCTTTGGATGAAAATTGTGACTGTTACACTTGTAAAAATTATTCTCGGTCATATCTACATCACTTAGACAAGTGTAATGAGATCTTAGGTGCGCAATTAAATACTATCCATAATTTACGTTATTATCAGCGCGTTATGGAAGGTTTGAGAAATGCTATTGCAGAAAACACCTTGGATGAGTACGTCGAAGAGTTTTATCGACTCAAGGGAATGGAAGTTCCTGAACTAGAAGAATAACAATTAAACAAAAGAGGATACTATGAGTTTATTTATATCAAATGCCTATGCTCAGGCAGCCCCTGGTGGCCAACAGGGTGGCGGTTTTGAAATGCTAATTATGTTAGGCGTGTTCGGATTGATTTTCTATTTCATGTTATATCGTCCACAAGCAAAGCGTGTAAAAGAGCATAAAGCATTGGTCACGTCGCTAAGTAAAGGGGACGAAGTGCTTACTCAAGGTGGTATTATTGCAAAAGTCACCAAGGTGAATGCAGAGAAAGACTTCATTGAAGTCGCCCTTAATGACCAAACAAATATTGTTGTTCAAAAATCCGCTGTTACTGCTGTGTTACCGAAAGGTACCATGAAGAATATCTAACAGATGATGAAAACCGGTTATGATCAGCGAGCTCAGGCTCGCTGAATTTTTATAAAAAGAGGTATCCAGTGTTAAATAAATATCCACTGTGGAAATATATCATGGTCATTGCGATAGTTGCCCTTGGCGCACTATATGCATCGCCAAATCTATTCGGTGAGGATCATGCTGTGCAGATTTCTGCCGGCAGAAATGCAGAAGTCAATCAGGCCTTAGTGACAGATGTCACTCGTGTGTTAGATGATGCTAACATTGATTACAAAAATATCGAGTTAATGGAACAGCGCGTGTTAGTGCGGTTACCAAACAATGATGTACAACTGCAAACCAAAGAGACTCTCGAAGATACCTTGTCAGATGACTATATTGTTGCGTTGAACCTAGCACCTGCGACACCTGATTGGCTAGCTAATATTGGTGGCAATCCAATGAAACTAGGTCTTGATTTGCGGGGTGGAGTTCACTTCCTCATGGAAGTCGATATGAAAACTGCGATGAATCGCGCATTTGACCAGTTGAAAGATGATTTTAGAACATCATTACGAGAAGAAAAAATTCGTTTTCGCTCAGTAAAAGTGATTGACGAATCTCTCTATATTGAATTTAGAAAGCAAGAAGATTTAGACAAAGGACTCTTCTTCTTACGCAACAGTAATCGTGATTTAGATTTTTCCGAGCGAGACAACTTGATTATTAAGGCTTCCTTGAGTGAACAAAGACTCAAGCAAACTCGCGACAACGCCATCAAGCAAAATATCACGATTATCCGTAACCGGGTTAATCAGTTAGGTGTTGCAGAGCCTTTAGTGCAGAAGCAAGGCGCTGAGCGTATTGTTGTACAACTCCCCGGTATTCAAGATACCGCTCGTGCCAAAGAAATACTCGGTGCCACGGCAACCCTAGAGTTCCGTTTGTTACACCAAGATCACGACGTGAGAGATGCGGTAAATGGCAGAGTTCCTGCCAATGCAGAGTTGTTATTTGAAAGAAATGGTACGCCAGTACTGGTTAAGAAAACTATTATGCTAACAGGTGATCATATTGTTGATGCTAATTCTAGCTTTGACGAATACGGTAGACCCCAAGTAAATATTTCGTTGGATGCCAAAGGTGGCGCGAAAATGTCAAAAGCCACTCGCGGTAACGTGGGTAAACCGATGGCAACCATTTTTATTGAAAGTAAAGCAACCAAAGAGCGTGACGCTGATGGAAAACTGATCTTCACACAACACAAAGAAGTCATTAATGTTGCAACTATTCAGGCACAGCTTGGTAGTAAATTCAGAACCACGGGGATTGATAGTCCTGCGGAAGCAAAAAACTTATCTCTGTTACTTAGAGCTGGTGCGCTTATTGCGCCTATTCAGATTGTTGAAGAGAGAACCGTTGGGCCAAGCCTAGGCCAAGAAAATATCGATTTAGGTATGACTGCTATTGCTTATGGTTTTGCGTTTATTTTGATTTTTATGGCTGTTTATTACAGAGGCTTTGGCTTGGTTGCTAATTTAGCCCTAGCGGTTAATTTGGTGTTGATTATTGGTTTAATGTCAATGATACCTGGCGCCACGCTAACGCTACCGGGTATGGCCGGTATTGTACTGACGGTTGGTATGGCAGTTGATGCCAATGTACTGATTTTTGAGCGTATCAGAGAAGAGTTGAAAGACGGCCGCGGTATTCAACAAGCCATTCATCACGGCTATGACAGCGCCTTGTCTACTATTGCCGATGCTAATATTACGACGTTAATCGCCGCACTTGTTCTGTTCGGTGTAGGTACTGGTCCGGTCAAAGGGTTCGCAGTAACCTTGATGATCGGTATTATTACCTCAATGTTCACAGCTATCGTTGGTACTCGTGCTGTGGTTAATGCTGTTTGGGGTGGAAAACGCCTCACTAAACTTTCCATATAGGTGCGCAGTTTATGCAATTATTAAATATTAAATCGACCATAGCGTTTATGTCTGCACGCCTTTATGCAACGCTTTTTTCAGCTGTTTTACTCATTGCTTCAGTGGCGGCCTTAGCGGTAAATGGACTTAACTGGGGACTCGACTTTACGGGGGGAACCTTAGTACAGGTCGGCTATACCCAAGCGGCAGATTTGAAAAAGATCCGCCAACAGCTAGAGGATAGCGGGTTTGGCGATGCCATTGTGCAAAATTTTGGTGCAAGTGAAGAAGTTCTTATCCGAATAGCACCTCAAGATGGTGTTAAAGCTGAGTTGTTAGGCGACAAAATTGTCGATGTCCTAAAAGCTGCTGATGGCGATGTTGAGAAGCGCAGAATTGAGTTTGTTGGTCCTAGTGTCGGTGAGGAGTTAACCGAGCAAGGTGGCTTGGCTATGCTATTCGCTTTATTGTGTATCCTTGTTTATGTATCAATGCGTTTTGAATGGCGTTTTGCACTAGGCTCGGTGGCTGCTTTGGCACACGATGTATTATTAACCTTAGGTTTCTTTGCATTGATTAAAATTGAGTTTGATTTGACGGTACTTGCAGCAGTACTCGCCGTCATAGGTTATTCATTAAATGATACCATTGTTGTGTGCGACCGAATTCGTGAGAACTTCAGGAAGTTGCGTAAGGATGACTCAACGCAGGTGATCAATGTATCTTTGACACAAACATTGAGTCGAACGGTCATCACTTCATTAACCACCTTTTTAGTATTACTCGCGTTGTTTTTCAAAGGCGGTGCGTTGATTAATGGTTTCGCTACAGCATTGCTTTTCGGTATTGTAGTAGGAACATACTCTTCAATTTATGTTGCTAGCTCTGTCGCTTTGGCTCTCGGCATCAGTAAAGAAGATTTAATTCCTACAGAAATTGAGAAAGAAGGTGCCGATCAGGAACCTTTGATGTAACGGATGTAATAACTGATAGATATAAAAAAGGCCCAATTAATTATTGGGCCTTTTTTTATGTGCTGTGTAGTGCTTAGCTTTTAAGTGCTTGTGCGAGGGCTCTAACCACTTTCGGATTAGCTGCAATAATATCACCATTTTTCATGCTGTCATTACCACCCTTGTGATCCACAACCATTCCGCCAGCTTCTTGTACAATCAGAGTACCGGCAGCCATGTCCCAGGGCTTTAAGCCACTTTCCCAGTAACCGTCAAATCTCCCTGCAGCGACGTAACATAAATCTAATGCCGCAGAACCGGTTCGTCTGATATCGCCTGATTTAGCAAATATAGTTTCAAACGACTTGAGATAATTTGGAAGTGCCGCTTTGTTTCTAAATGGAAATGCCGTTGCTAAGATAGATGCGCCAAGTTCAGTCGCCGTGCCGACACGAATACGATAACCGTTAAGTTGCGCACCACCGCCCTTGCTGGCAGTGAATAACTCACCTCTAATGGGATCAAATACAACGGCTTGGTCGCATCGTCCTTTGACGAACAACGCGATAGAAACAGCGAAGTGGGGAATACCTTTAATAAAATTGGTGGTTCCATCAAGCGGATCAATAACCCATTTATAGGTGTCATCCCCGTCAGTCATCCCTGATTCTTCGCCAACGAAACTGTGTGTTGGATAAGACTGTTTAATTTTTGCGATAATTGCAGCTTCCGCTTCATTGTCAATAC
>JBELHI010000068.1:0-11091 GCA_042091475.1 Alteromonadaceae bacterium | reverse complement strand
CATCCCAATCACTTTCATCTAAGCCATCTTCAATAGATACGATAGGGTAGTTAGCACTTAACTTGGCAAGGTAGTCCCCGAAACCTTCTGAATCAAAGATTTTTCCTTCGCCTTTGAGGTTGTATTCGTTGTCTACATAAAACTCAGATGCCGCACAGTCCAATGCAAGGGTAATATCTTTATTCATTTCGTAGCCGGCTTTTTCAACGGCTTCCATGATGATACTTAGGGCTGCTTCATTTGATTCTAGGTTTGGGGCAAAACCACCTTCATCACCCACGGCAGTATTTAAACCACGAGCGCTCAGTACTTTCTTCAAGTTATGAAAAATTTCAGCACCCATACGCAATGCTTCTTTAAAGCTCTCTGCGCCAACAGGTTGCACCATGAATTCTTGGATATCAACATTGTTGTCAGCGTGTTCACCACCATTGATGATATTCATCATAGGCACTGGCATGCTGTATTGGCCAGAAGTGCCGTTTAAGTCAGCGATGTGCGCGTAAAGTGGTACTTGTTTTTCCATCGCAGCGGCTTTTGCCGTTGCTAATGATACGGCGAGGATGGCATTGGCACCCAATACTTCTTTATTCTCTGTGCCGTCTAGGTCTATCATCACGCCGTCGATAGCGCTTTGCTCTAATGCATTTTTACCGATCAATGCTGGCGCAATCGCGTCATTAATAGCAGCTACCGCTTTCAATACGCCTTTACCTAAGTAACGAGCTTTGTCACCGTCACGTAATTCTAGTGCTTCGCGAGAGCCGGTTGAGGCTCCAGATGGTGCACATGCGCGCCCCCATGCACCAGATGCCAAAAACACATCTGCTTCT
The DNA here is from genome assembly GCA_042091475.1 of Alteromonadaceae bacterium. Classification (GTDB taxonomy): domain Bacteria; phylum Pseudomonadota; class Gammaproteobacteria; order Enterobacterales; family Alteromonadaceae; genus CAXRGH01. The sequence continues at coordinate 10,258 of JBELHI010000068.1, read as the reverse complement.
ACAGTTGGGTTACCACGAGAATCCATGACTTCACGGCCGATGATTTTACTGATTTCTGACATCATATTTCCTTTTTTTTGCTATGGGTTGCGGCAACCGTAACCCAACAAGTATACGCTAATATTTACTGATTATTCTTTTTGTAGTCAATTGCAGCACTGACAAATCCTTCAAATAAAGGGTGCCCATCTCTTGGTGTTGAATTGAACTCTGGATGGAACTGACCTGCAACGAACCAAGGATGATCATCAATTTCAACGATCTCTACAAGTCTTTTATCAGTGGATAGACCTGTTACCTTGAGTCCCGCGGCTTCTAACTCGGGTCTGAGGTTATTGTTAACTTCATAACGGTGACGGTGTCGCTCATGGATTTGTTCTGAGTTATACATGGCATGAGCTTTACTACCCGGAATCAAATGACACAGTTGACTGCCTAAGCGCATGGTACCGCCCAAGTCAGAATTGTCGCTCCTCACTTCTGTGCTACCCGCGTCATCCAACCACTCGGTAATCAAACCCACTACTGGGTAGGCTGTTTGAGGGTTAAATTCTGTACTATTCGCGTTTTCCATGCCAACGACGTTACGAGCATATTCGATTAACGCGACTTGCATACCCAAACAAATACCCAAATAGGGGACTTTGTTTTCGCGGGCATATTGTGCGGATAATATTTTACCTTCAATGCCTCGTTCGCCAAAGCCACCTGGGACCAGTATGGCGTCCACGTCATCTAGCAGATGAACGCCCTTACCTTCGATGTCTTGGGAGTCTATGTACTTAATTTTAACTTGTAATTTGGTTTTGATGCCCGCGTGTTTCAATGCTTCGTTAACAGATTTGTAGGCGTCTGGTAATTCTATGTATTTACCCACCATACCAATCACCACTTCGTCAGTAGGATTGGATTCAGCGTAAAGTACTTGCTCCCATTCTGAAAGGTCTGCCTCAGGGCAATCGAGACCAAACCGTTCAACCACAATGCTGTCCATTTGTTGGGCTTTTAACATGGCGGGGATACGGTAAATACTGCTGACGTCCTTCAGTGAAATAACCGCTTTATCTGCCACGTTAGTAAACAATGCTATTTTTGAACGTTCGCTTGAAGGCAAGGCATTTTCCGAGCGACACACGAGAATATCTGGTTGGATACCGATGGAGCGTAGCTCTTTTACGGAGTGCTGTGTGGGTTTGGTTTTGACTTCACCAGATGCGGCGAGGTAGGGCACTAACGTCAAATGCATAAACATGGCACGCTCACGGCCAACTTCTGTCCCCAATTGGCGAATTGCCTCTAAAAACGGTTGGGATTCAATATCACCCACTGTACCACCTACCTCAACAATGGCGACATCACTGCCATTGGCACCGTCGATCACACGCTGCTTGATTTCATTGGTAATATGGGGGATAACTTGGACGGTTGCACCAAGGTAATCTCCGCGTCGCTCACGTTTCAATACTTCTTCGTATACGCGGCCTGTGGTGAAGTTATTACGTCTACCCATGCGGGTACGGATGAATCGTTCGTAGTGACCTAGGTCAAGATCAGTTTCTGCACCGTCGTCGGTGACAAACACTTCACCGTGTTGAATCGGACTCATAGTACCTGGGTCTACGTTAATGTAGGGATCCAATTTGAGCATAGTAACGTTTAAACCCCGGGCCTCGAGAATCGCTGCCAATGATGCCGCAGCAATTCCTTTTCCAAGAGACGATACTACACCGCCCGTAACAAAAATATAATGAGTCATACAAACACCTAAAACGTGAGGGTTAAATGGAACATATCAGACGGGACAGTAGTATAGACAATTGAAGCGGTTGGCACAATCAGATTTACAGGTGCATCTGCTGATTGTCGTTACAGACTGTTAAATTTATTCTTTTAATAATATACTCTGGTGGCTAAGTACAGGTACGTGCCAAGATAGGATGATGCAGGCATCAGTTACAGATATCCAAGAGGCTAAACAATAGCGTGAGCGAAAATAACAAAGCGTTGATCATTGATGATGATGAAAGTATTCGTTCTTTTATCCGAATGATACTTATGAGATTCAATTTTTCCACAGTGGATACCGCTGGTAGTGGAAAGCAGGCAATAAGCTGCTTAAATAACAAAAATTACAGTCATATTTTTTTAGATAAAGGCTTACCTGATACCGATGGATTAATACTGTTAGAAGCCATCAATCAAGTCTCGCCTCGTAGTCAAGTTATTATGTGTACGGCAGATGGCAGCAAGGAGACACTGGACGGTGCCATGCAACATAAAATTGCAGGTTATCTGGTCAAACCCTTTACTGCCCATCACGTGGCCAAGGCACTTGAGCGCCTTGGGATTAAGCTACGACTTTAGTCATTTTCAGATTTGACTATCTCCGCCAAACGGTAAAGAGCGTCAAGAGCTTGTTTAGGCGTCATCTCATCTGGCTGTAGTTCTTCCACGGCAGATATTATGGGATGTTCTGGAACGAATTGAGGTTGATTTAACCAGTCCAACTGACCACCTTGGTCAGCTGCTTCCGTTACAGGCATTTGCTCCAAGGACGCTAATTTGGCTTTTGCATTGCCAATGACCTTGGCTGGAACGCCAGCTAACTTGGCCACTTGAAGACCATAACTTCTATCGGCAGCACCGTCTTCTACAGAATGCATGAAGGTTATGTTGTCGTTATGCTCCAAAGCATTGAGATGCACATTGGCGACGGTAGGTAAGTTATCCGCTAGTGATGTTAATTCAAAATAGTGAGTGGCAAATAATGTCAGTGCTTTGATTGACTCTGCTAAGTGGTTTGCACATGCCCAAGCTAATGACAGGCCATCGTAGGTGCTGGTGCCGCGGCCGATTTCATCCATTAATACCAATGAGTTTGCAGTGGCATTATTAAGTATATTGGCTGTTTCAGTCATCTCCACCATAAAGGTTGAACGACCTGATGCAAGGTCATCTGAGGCGCCAATACGGGTGAATATTCGGTCAATAGGGCCAATGGTTGCATTATCTGCAGGCACGAAACTACCCATATAGGCCATCAACACAATCAGTGCCGTTTGTCGCATGTAGGTTGATTTCCCCCCCATGTTTGGGCCAGTGATCATCAACATGCTTCGGTCTTGCTGAATGTTTGCAGGATTTGCAATAAATGGCTCTGAAAGCACGGATTCAACCACTGGATGTCGACCATTGTGGTAACTAATACCAATATCTCCGGTCAGTTTTGGCTGCTGGTAACCCAAGCTTTCCGCTCGCTCAGCAAGGTTAGCCAATACGTCAAGTTCGGCGAGGCTGCTTGCCGTGCTTATTAAGTCAGTGAGACGCACTAATAAATGGTCGAACAGCTCCTCGTATAAGCGCTTCTCTAATGCCAATGCCTTACCTTGGCTACTTAATACTTTGTCTTCGTATTCCTTTAATTCTGGAATAATGAAACGTTCATTATTTTTTAGTGTTTGACGACGAACATAGTCTACCGGTACATCAACGGCAGCTGCGCGGCTGACTTCGATATAGTAGCCATGGACCTTGTTAAAGTTTACTTTTAATGTCGCGATCCCGGTGCGCTCACGTTCACGATTCTCAATAAATTCGAGGTAGTCAGTGGCGCCCTTTGACAAAGCTCGGTATTCGTCTAGCTCACTATTGTAACCTGAGGCTATCACCCCACCGTCGCGTATTAATACCGGCGGGTTATCCACCACCGCCCGACTGAGTAGCTGATGTAGCTCAGGATATTCACCGATTGCTTTCAACAACTGGCGTAAATAAGGAAGCTCAATGGTACTCAAAAGCTCGTGTAATTCAGGTAATAAGCCCAATGCTTGACGCAATCTCGCAAAGTCTCTTGGCCGCGCTGAACGCAACGCCAAACGTGACATAATGCGCTCAATGTCGCCAATTTGTTTAAGCTTTTGCTGCAATTCATTAATGTCCATGGTGAGCAAGGTGGCGATACCTTGCTGACGATGTTCAACCTGTTCACGCTTTGCCAGAGGACGGTGAATCCAGCGTTGTAGTAATCGACTGCCCATGGCGGTAGAGGTTTTATCTAACACTGAATACAAGGTATTGTCTGTGCTGCCGTTAATGGCTTGGGTGAGTTCTAAATTACGGCGACTGGCCGCATCAAGCTGTACACAATCAAAAGTATTTTCTACAACTAATCGTTGAATGTGGGGTAATGCAGCGCGTTGCGTGTGTTTGACATATTGCATAATGCAACCCGCAGCCGCAATCCCCATGTGATGGTGGGGCACACCAAAGCCAAGTAAGTCCTTAGTGCTAAACTGTTGGCATAGTTGCGTGATGGCAGTGTCTGGGTCAAATTCCCAGATTGGACGTCGTCGCAGTCCATCGCAGTGGGCAATGATATCGGCTTGGCTAAAATCTTCAGGATAGAGTAACTCCGCCGGTGGAGTACGCTGCAACTCTGCCAATAGTTGCTCTTGATTATTTACGTGCAATACACTAAACCAGCCGGTGGTAATATCCAATTTTGCAATACCAAACTGATTATCATGTTCGGTGATTGCCATCAATATATTGTCTTGGCGGTCATTTAATAAGGCTTCATCAGTAATTGTGCCTGGGGTCAGTACTCTGGCTACTTCTCGCTTAACTGGACCCTTACTGGTTGCTGGATCACCCACCTGCTCGCAAATGGCAACAGATTCGCCCATTTTGACTAACTTGGCCAGATAGTTTTCTGCGGCGTGATAGGGGACGCCCGCCATGGGAATAGCGTTTCCGCCAGTTTTACCTCTGGCTGTAAGTGATATGCCGAGTAATTCCGATGCGCGTTTGGCGTCGTCAAAGAATAGTTCATAAAAGTCACCCATGCGGTAAAACAACAAGGTATCTGCATGTTCGGCCTTTATTTTTAAATACTGCTGCATCATGGGTGTGTGTTGTGGAGTTGCGGATAAAGTGTCAACTGAAGACATAGAGGAGGCGCCCATTATTAGTAATTAACCTGATACATTGCGGTTGTTCTGACCGCTGTTAAGACTGTTGTATATATCACATATCCCGCCATTTTATACCGTCAATCAGTGCTTGTCGACATACCATTAATAGGTGCATAATGGGGGATTAATACCTTGTTATGAATAATTAACTCAAACATATAAAAAGGAACGCCAGTGGCTTTATTACTAACGTCTATTGCTGACATTTTAGTTGCCCGTCAACAAACTGTTACTTGTGCTGAGTCTTGCACTGGGGGTGGTATTGCCGCTGCGTTTACTGATGTTGCCGGTAGCTCTCAATGGTTTGAACAGAGTTGGGTGACGTACTCAAACGGTAGCAAGACGACACAATTAAATGTAACGCAGCAAAGTTTACAGCAGTTCGGTGCAGTTTCAGCATCAGTTGTAGAGCAAATGGCAGTGGCCGCACTGAATAAGGCTAATGCTGACTGGGCCGTTGCCACGAGTGGCATTGCGGGACCTGGTGGTGGCAGTAAAGACAAGCCAGTGGGCACCGTTTGGTTTGCATTTGCAAGTGGCAGCGGGACTAATACAGTCTCAATATGTAAGCATTTTAGTGGTGACCGGGCAGAGGTGAGGGCACAAGCGGTAACGTTTTGTCTTGAGCATTTATTGTCACTAATGCGTCAAGCGGTACCGCTGTAATATATACCCATGTTGTTGGACTTATTGTTGCAATGCCTGGATGGCTGTTAAGGCAACAGTAAACACAATATCATCAACCAATGCGCCACGACTGAGATCATTAACCGGTTTGTTCATACCTTGCAACATGGGACCAATACAGACTAAATCAACACTGCGCTGGACGGCTTTGTACGTTGTGTTACCGGTATTTAAATCTGGGAAGATAAATACCGTAGCATTGCCTGCAACGGGACTATTTGGTGCTTTTTTCTTTGCTACACTCTCGATCAATGCCGCATCGTATTGCAACGGCCCATCAATTAATAAGTCTGGACGTTTTTGCTGAGCAATCAAGGTTGCTTGTTTGACTTTTTCAACGTCACTACCCGTACCTGATGATCCCGTGCTGTAACTGATCATGGCAACGCGGGGCTCAATGCCAAACATTGCCGCGGAGTCCGCAGATTGAATAGCAATATCTGCCAATTGTTCGGCGTTAGGGTCTGGGTTGATGGCGCAGTCACCGTATACTAGTACCTGTTCTGGTAACAACATGAAGAAAATGGACGATACCAATGACGAAGACGGCGCTGTTTTAACTAACTGTAACGCAGGTCTGATAGTATTTGCGGTGGTATTTACGGCACCTGAAACTAATCCATCAACATCGCCTTGTTGCAGCATCATAGTGCCGAGTGCAACCTTGTCCTTTAACTGTTCATTGGCAATGACATCGGTCATACCTTTGTGTTTACGCAACTCAACCATGGCTGGAATATAGTTTTCTCTAATGCTTTCGGGAGAAATGATTTCTACGCCTTCGGGCAAGCGAACACCTTGCTGTTCAGCGACGCGTAATATGGCTTCCTTGTCACCCAACAACACGGGCGTTGCGATACCGCGCTCGGCACATATAGCTGCCGCTTTTATGGTTCTTGGTTCGTCACCTTCTGGCAGCACAATACGTTTAGCGGCTTGTTGTGCTTTCCGAGTTAATTGATAACGGAAGGCGGCGGGCGACAAGCGTGCTTTACGCCCGGCGTTTTTACTCAAGCCCGTTAGCCATGCCTGACTAAGACTTTCTGCGGTATGTTCCATAACGCGCTCAATCCGTTGTTCGTCGTCATAGGGAACTTCCACATTAAATTGTTGTAATTTGAGTGCTGTTTGCCAGGTGTTTTCTTTAATACTCAACACCGGTAAGCCAGTGTTAAAGGCCTGTTCACAAAGTTCAAGGATACTGGGTTCTGGCTGATACCCACCGGTCAATAACAACGCGCCCAATTTAGTGCCACTTAAGGCTGCCAGGCAAGCGGAAATTAATACGTCACTGCGGTCGCCAGATAGCACAACCAAAGCACCAGGTACTAGCGCGTTGTGTATGTTGTCAATTTGGCGGGCACAAAAATGTACACTGCGTATTCGTCTGTGCTGATAATCACCGCTATTGATTAATTGAGCTTTCAAATGCTGCTGCATATCCATTACCCTCGGTGCAACGAGTTCATGGTTCCATTCAATTAGCCCAAGTAAAGAGAATTTTTTAGATAGAATTGGCAGTGAAGAGATGGCCTCAGCCGTTTCAGTTCTCGTTTTAAAATGTTCCCCCACATTCAACATATATTGAGTATCCCCTTGGTCATCCAAAGGTGCACCCACCTTATTAAAGATACAGCCGAGTACTTTCTTGCTTTTATGGCCGCCGAAAGCATCTGCAGCCATTTCTAATTTGGCATTAATGCTTTCCTGACTTTCATTGTCTGGCGCTGTGACAAATACAACTTCGGCATCCAATGCGCGGGAAATTTCAATATTCAGACGATCCGCATAAGGGTATTTGTAATTACTGACTAAGCCTTCAATGACTGATACGGCGTTATCGCTGACTTGAGCCTCAAAACGTTCAATAATATTTTCTAATAGAATGTCTGTTTGATCATGGCTCATCAGGTGTACGACGTCATGGTCGTCCAATGGCTCGTTGGTCACTACCTGACTGTGTTGACCAAGAATGGCCACTGAACGGTCAGGGCCGTCGTCATATTGGCGAGGCTGGCTGACAGGTTTAAAAAAGTGTGACTTTACACCTTGACGTTCTAGTGCTCTGACTAATCCTAGACTGACACTAGTCAGACCCACTGAGGGCCCAACCGGAACTAACATAATTCTACGAGGCATAGGGGATCTTCCTTTAACCGTGGGTTAACTGTAACGTATCTTTGGCAATTACCCACTCTTCATTAGTAGGAATAACAAGTACTGGTAGCGACAACTCATTAATATTCCCGCTATTACCAAAGCGCGCCTGTTGATTCCTTTCTGCATCAATACTGATCCCCATGTGTCCAAAATAGTCCATCACGGTAGCTCGAATGTAATCTGAATTTTCTCCGATACCGCCAGTAAATACAATTCCATCTAGCTTGCCTGTAACGACCATATAACTGCCGATATATTTCGCCAGGCGATAACAAAAAATATCCAGTGCAAGTTTGGCGTGGGCATGACCGTTGAGAGCTTCTTCTTCTAGGGTTCTACAATCATTGCTGAGTTGTGAAATACCCAGCAATCCAGATTGTTTGTTTAGCAATGTGTCGACCTCTGAGGCCGAGTACCCCAATTGATTTATCAGTACGCCGGGTAAACTTGGATCCAGATCACCTGAACGTGTACCCATCATCAGGCCTTCGAGGGGAGTGAAACCCAAACTCGTATCAATAGCTTTGCCGTTTTTGATTGCTGCGATGCTACAACCGTTACCCAAGTGGGCTGTGATTAAATTACACTCTTGCAGTGGTTTGTTCAGTTGTTTTGCCGCCTGCTGACTGACAAATACATGACTTGAACCGTGAAAGCCATAACGTCGAATCCCGTGGTCTTTGTACAACTTGTAAGGCAATGCATACAAATAAGCTTTCTGTGGTAGCGTTTGGAAGAAAGCCGTGTCAAAAACAGCGACTTGAGGTAACTCTGGAAACGCCTTTTGTGCACATTCAATACCCGCCAAGTTAGCAGGATTGTGTAATGGTGCCATGTGTACACAATCAGTAATGGCCTGCTTAACATCGTCATCTATAACCGCAGAGTGAGTGAAACCCTCACCACCGTGAACCACGCGATGACCAACTGCCACAGGCTTACAGGCTTGTGCCTCAATGATTGTCTGAATAACCGACAGTGCTGTTTCATGACTAGCACCAGAGGTAAGAGCTTGAGCTGTTTTTTTGCCGTCAACTGTATATTTAAGGCGAGCTTCTGAGTTGCCTAGACTCTCAGCGATACCCGCGAGTGCTTCGGTACCCGTAAGGGCGTCTATGATGGCAAATTTAATCGACGAACTTCCGCAATTAAGAACAATGATAGGCTGTTGCATGGGTAAATCACTCGTGTCTTGGACTGAACTATTGTGTAAATAATAATAACTCTTATTTACTCAAAATGTTATTAAATCATTCACTTAAATAGTTAATTAATTCAGGGTATTTAAATGGTATGAAAAGCATGTTAAATACTGACATGAGATGCAGGTTATACGTTCTGGTTTTGTTACTTTGAATTAACACTGTTAGCAACTTATTGGCAATTGTAGGTTTACCTATGTTGCCTGCGAATGTTGTTTTTATCGAATAACCCGCGCTTTTTTACTACATATTCGTTCGGCCAGAACAATAATACGAGGGTAATAAAAAATTAATCGCAGAAAAGCTTGTAACTGTAAATTTGTACAGTATAATTCAAATTAATTACTACCACATACATCCTCACTGATAAGGGTTTATTGATGAACGATAACAAACAACGTGCACTGACTGCCGCTTTGGGCCAAATAGATAAGCAATTTGGTAAAGGTACCATTATGCGCTTAGGAGACAGTAAGGCAATGGATATAGAGTCCATTTCAACTGGCTCACTGAGTATTGATATCGCCTTGGGCATAGGTGGCTTGCCCTGTGGTCGTGTAGTGGAAATTTATGGCCCTGAATCATCAGGTAAAACGACCTTGACATTACAAGTCATTGCAGAAGCGCAAAAAGTGGGTAAAACTTGTGCCTTTGTTGATGCCGAGCACGCCCTTGACCCAGTTTACGCAGGCAAGCTAGGTGTTAACGTAGATGACCTACTTGTGTCTCAGCCAGATACGGGTGAACAAGCCCTAGAAATTTGTGACATGCTAGTTCGCTCTGGTGCGGTTGATGTTGTTATTGTGGATTCAGTTGCTGCATTGACACCAAAGGCTGAAATTGAAGGTGATATGGGGGACTCTCATGTTGGTTTACAAGCCCGCCTAATGTCACAAGCACTACGTAAGTTGACTGGTAACATCAAACGCTCAAATACATTGTGTATTTTCATTAACCAAATCCGTATGAAAATTGGTGTTATGTTTGGTAACCCAGAAACTACCACGGGTGGCAACGCACTGAAATTCTACTCATCTGTGCGTTTAGACATCCGCCGAATTGGTGCCATTAAAGATGGCGACGAAGTAGTGGGTAATGAAACCCGAGTCAAAGTAGTGAAAAATAAAGTTGCCCCACCATTTAAACAAGCTGAATTCCAGATCATGTATGGTGCTGGCATTAGTAAACAGGCTGAGTTGATTGACCTTGGGGTTCAACATAAATTGGTTGATAAGG
>JBELHI010000067.1:0-11271 GCA_042091475.1 Alteromonadaceae bacterium | reverse complement strand
ATTTATTTCTTTCTTATCGTTACGCATCATAAATGGCTCCCTCTATTTTAATTAAGCTAACGATCACAACTTTCGTCTTAAATTCATTACACAACTGTTGCTGTAGAGTAAAAAACTTATTTGAGTTCTGAAGAGGATAAAATATGAAAAAATTTTTTTTGGATACTACTTTTGCTTATAGTAAATAGTGCTGGGTGTGGTTAATTGAGTAATGTTCTTAGATTCTAATATTAACTTATACCGTTTAACTAAATTCGTTTCCGTGTTTCTGTTTTTATTGTTGACCATTAATTGGATAACTGTAAAACACAGTGTTGACCCTAAACTTAATAAAAATGAATAACTTAAAAAAAACTGAATTATTAACTTTTTCAGCAAGTAAGAATGTACCGCTAGTGCTTCAAGCTGAAATAGCCGAATGTGGTCTAGCCTCTATAGCTATGGTTGCTAGTTATCATGGTCACAAACTTGATATGCCTGCGATGCGTAAGCGCTTTTCTGCCAACTTAAAAGGGATAAACCTTCAGCAACTTATAGAGTTAGGTGATAGTTTGGGATTAGCCAGTCGTGCTTTACAGTGTCTTATTGATGAAGTGCATAAACTGCAAACGCCTTGTATATTGCATTGGGATATGAATCACTTTGTTGTACTAACAAAGGTTTCAGGCAAGGGAGCTAACGCTACATTTTCAATCAATGACCCTGCTGTAGGTAAACGCACGTTAAAGACTGAAGAATTTAGCAAACACTTTACTGGCATTTGTTTGGAGCTTACCCCGACCAGTAATTTCGAAGTGAAAGAAGAAAATTCCAAAATGAAGTTCACCCAATTGTGGTCTTCAATGTCGGGTTTAAAATCAGGGCTTGTAAAGCTCATCGGCTTGTCTTTGGTGCTACAGCTATTTGCTTTAATGACCCCTTATTATATGCAGTGGGTAGTGGATGAGGTGTTAATCAGCTTTGATAAGCCATTGCTTACTGTGCTCGCTATTGGTTTTGCCCTGATAGCCATTATTTCAGTGGTGACTAATGCGGTGCGAAGTTGGTTAATACTGCGCCTTTCCAGCCTGCTCAATATGCAAATGGGGGTAAACCTCCTCAGGCATTTATTACGTTTACCCATGAATTATTTTGAGTCACGGCATATTGGTGACATAGTTTCTCGTTTTGGCTCATTAGCTCAAATTCGTGAGCGTATTACTACGGGTTTTGTTGAAACCTTAGTTGATGGTGTGATGGCTATCACCGTATTGATCATGATGGCACTGTATTCATTGAAACTTACCGCAGTAGTGCTCGCTGCAATAGCACTTTATACGTTTGTAAGATTAGCGCTGTATCGCCCTTTGCATCAAGCAACCGAAGAAATGATCCAAGCGTCAGCCAAAGAGCAGTCAAACTTTTTAGAAAATGTTCGTGGTATGCAAACCATTAAACTGTTTGGTAATGAATCACAGCGCCAAGGCATTTGGCAAAATCGCTATGCAGAAGTCATTAATAGTGAAATTCGCTTAGGTCGTTTAAATATCAGCTTTGATTCTTTTAATAAATTACTGTTTGGTTTAGAGAATGTTTTAGTCATTTATTTTGCCGCCATTATGGTAATGGCGAATAGTTTAACCGTAGGTATGGTACTTGCTTTTATTGCTTACAAAAATCAATTAACGCAGCGTTTTGCTAATTTAATTGAGCAAATCATCCAATTTAAAATGATGCGCTTACATCTTGACCGTATTGCCGATATTGCCCTCACTGAGCAAGAGGCTAACCGTGATGGTGAGTCAGTATACTTAGCTAGTGGTACAGCAAACGAAAAGTCATCCGAAGACAACCAATTTAAAGGTCAGCTTACTTTAGAAAATATTTGCTTTAGTTATAGTGAAGAACAAACACCTATCTTACGTAATGTGAGTTTAACGATTAATAGTGGCGAATCTATAGCAATTACAGGCGCATCTGGTGCAGGTAAAACCACGTTAATGAAAATCATGTTAGGGTTATTACAGCCAACGTCAGGTAGGGTATTACTCGATGGTAAAGACATTACTCAGCTTGGTCTTAAAAACTACCGCAAGCAAATAGCAGCCGTAATGCAGGATGATACATTATTAACAGGTTCAATCGCAGATAACATTAGCTTTTTTGACCCTCAACCGAATTATTTAAAAATAGAACAGTGTGCCCATTTAGCGGCTATTCATGATGACATCATCAAAATGACTATGGGTTATAACTCGCTCGTTGGTGATATGGGTTCCAACTTATCAGGTGGTCAAATACAGCGGTTATTACTTGCTCGCGCGCTTTATCAGTCACCTTGTGTGTTGTTTATGGATGAAGCAACCAGCCATTTAGACCAAAAAAATGAAACAAAAATTAGCCAACAAATTGGGCATTTACCTATGACTCGCGTACTGATTGCCCACCGCCAAGAAACTATTGCTACGGCACAATGCTGTTTTCACTTAAGTGAGGGCGTATTAACAGAAAATCTTACCTCTGTTATCATCACAGAACCAAAGTAACTATTAAAATTGAAGATATGCCAACGTCGCAATTGCCAATTCCTAGTGCTAACGACTTAATCTATTGTGCCTTTACTTTACTACAGTGATCTATCCTAACGTTGAGCAGAGACCATTCGTCGATTGGTCATACAGACACTTTGGTATTAATATAGATCTACCTAGTGTAACCCATGCACTTTATGTTTTTACGAGTCTGGTTTTGCCAATTAACCAGAGTTAAACGCACTGGCATCCACGGTAAATGAAGGATCAGGTACGCCACGGGTACAAACTGGTCCAAAGGGATAAGTCTCTGTGTAGTAATAACCGTAATTTCCATACGCATCAGTCATGCCGTTGCACTCGTCTAAATCGCCACTTCCCTCAACGTATTGCCAGTCCTCAACAAACAATCCTCTGGGATGAGTAGTAATGGATGGTGGCGTAATAGATGCACCCTGTGGAGGCGCGCGTTCACCCTCTTTTGTTTGCCAACTTGAAGATACTTTCCTTACTCCGCCAAGTTCAACATCGTAGACATAATGACCAAAAATGGGGTAGCCGTCTGGTGCAAACCCAATCACAGGTGAGCCACTGGGATCAACATCAGACTGGCCTGTTATATCTGAGTGGGGTTGGTGACTGTGATAGGAAAGCGCCTGATTATCACCATGATAGTGGTAACGGCCATCAAACGCATGTCCGGTAAATTCATCTAAAGTCACGATATCTGGATTGTTGGCAGGCACTGCATACCACTCAGCATTAAGACCACATTGTTGCCGGGTACCTAAACCAATATTAAGCGGTGCGGAAATATCCGGGTGGTAGCAAAAAGCGGAATCCATATCCAAATCTACACCATTGAGTAGAATACCGTTGAGGGTCAGTTTGCCTGCTTGTTTTTCAATGTAATGCACGGTATCCGACAAACTTGGATTGCGCGGTACCTTTAATTGGTAAGGGGTACTGTTCTCTGCAACTCGTGAGGCAAAGTCTTTACCCGTTGTGGTATTTCCGCCCACGTCATGTTGAGGAATGTTATTACTTTCAAACAGGCAATGTGTATCATTTACAGAGACTTTAAGCTGGTTGTTCAATATAACATTTTGCTGGAGATCGTGAATTTTAGCGTAATATTCACCGGCATATTCTGCACAGTCTGAATGTCGATTGGTAAGCTTTGTGTATGAAATTTCACCATCTACATTAGCAAATATATTATTATCTGGAATTGAATCAGAGGTTACATCCACAGTGTCATTATCACTGCCTGATATAGGTGTTGTTTGCGGAACTTGGGTAGCCAGTGATGGTGTTTGTGGTTGCTCATCAGCGCCGCATGCTAGCAAAGATAAACTGACAAGGACTAACCCCAACGCCTTTATATCTTTTGTCGATAACTTCAAACCACGCTCCTTTCCATTTATCCTGCACTTTTTATGTAGGCGTAATCATACCCAACTTAGTTGCAATAAATGAAAATAAAAAAAGTACCCACAACAAAATATCCGAATAATCATCAACTTGATGGATATATAAAACATTGTCAGTGTTAAATTAAAGTAACAAAAAACAAAATATAGAATACTATTTAACACCAAACCCAATAAAAAAATAACCCAATAAAAACAATAATATAAACCACAATATTTACAAAAAACACAATTAACTTGTTTATTTTTTGAACTTTAAATGTTTATATTAAGTAGACATTGACACTTGCGTTAACATTTTTTTAACGTGTGTTGTTGAATTTTCAAAGATTTTGTTTATGTTTTAAAGAGTCGTAAAAGAAGTGTCGCTGTATGTTTTTTGTACAAGCGATGTATAAAAATAAAACTATATAAAGGAAATGTCTATGTTAAATCCTACCGATTTTGTGGGTGTAAGCTTTTGGATCATGTCGGCAGCAATGTTAGCTGCAACCTTCTTCTTCTTTGTTGAACGGGACCGTGCCGTCGGCAAGTGGAAAACGTCTTTAACCGTAGCAGCAATGGTAACAGGTATTGCCTGCTTGCACTATTTCTACATGCGTGGCGTATGGATAGATACGGGCGAAAGTCCAACGGTATTCCGCTATGTTGATTGGTTGCTGACTGTACCGCTGCAAATTGTTGAATTTTTCCTCATCTTAGCCGCAATTACAGTCGTGCCAGTAGCACTATTTTGGCGCTTGCTAGTGGCGAGTGTTGTGATGCTAGTTGGCGGATACTTGGGAGAAGTTGGTTTCATCAACGCTACCTTGGGCTTCATTATTGGTATGGCTGGTTGGTTATACATTGTGTATGAAGTATTTGCGGGTGAAGCGAGTAAAATCAATAGTGCAAGTGGTAATCAGGCAAGTCAAACAGCGTTCAATGCGTTGCGCCTCATAGTAACTATTGGTTGGTCTATCTACCCAATTGGTTATGTGTTGGGTTACATGATGGGAAGCGCAGATGCAGCATCCTTGAACTTAATCTACAACTTAGCCGACTTTGTTAACAAAATTGCATTTGGTGTAGTCATTTGGGCAGCCGCTACTAGCGACTCCGCTACATCTAAATAGTTGTACATACTGAACAAGTAGAAAGGGTGCTAGTCACCCTTTTTATTAAGGAGGAACGTATGTCCAATCTAACAACAAGTAAAAAAGCCAATACTACTCAACGCAAAAATCATGTGCGGTCATGTATTGACGACATAATCATTAATGAATGCTTATCTGCAGGTCCTTTGGTAGTCAATGCAGTCAAATATCATCTTGATTCTGGTGGTAGTAGACAACGGGCTTTACTGAGTTACAGCGTAGCCTTGGCCTTAGACGTGCCAGAACACAATGCAATGAAAATTGCAGCTTGTGTAGAAATGTTACACAACGCGTCATTAATTCACGATGACATTCAAGATAAAGATATGCGACGCAGGAACAAAGCGGCGCTATGGGTCAAGTATGGCAAAGACCAAGCCATCTGCATTGGTGATAGTCTTATCACTGCGGCTTGTTCTGTACTAGCAACGGTGACTAGTGAATATTTGCCAATGATGATCCGTTTAATGAACCAACGGACTCAAGAGACCATCAGAGGTCAGTTAAAGGATATGGATAGTAAACTATCTATGGATTTGGTGGTGTATCAAGAGGTAGCAAGAGAAAAGGCCGCACCACTCATTTGCCTAGCGGTGGAGCTACCTTGCTGGGTAGCGGGGAATAACACACTGGCCCAAAAATTATCAACGGCTGCTACTTGTTTTGCTATCGCTTATCAGTACAGCGATGATATCAACGATATGATAGACGACCGAAGAGCAGGCGAACCAAACATTGTAAACTTGGTAATCCAGAGCCTTATTGAAGTTAATGCTATGGAGACCATGGAAGTTCTTGAAAACAAAGCAAGCACACAAGTTAAACAAGAAATACAGGTAATATTAGAGCAAGGTAAACAAGTACTTGGTGATTGTGAGCACAAGGTGTCGGCACCACTGCTCACATTGATACAACAACTTGAAGCGTTACATTAAGGAGTGATATGGCAAGTGTATGTGTGATGGGCGGTGGTTTTGGTGGTATTGCCGCGGCACTTAGAGCAAGAGCACTGGGCCACACAGTGACATTAGTTGAGCGACAAGCCAGTCTTGGCGGCAGAGCTCAGGTGTTTGAACGAAACGGCTACAAACACGACGCTGGCCCAACGGTTATAACCGCACCATTTCTATTTGATGAATTATTTTCACTGTTTAACAAAAAACGACAAGATTACATTGAATTCAAACCCCTACCTGTCTGGTACCAATTTTTCTATGACGATGGGGTACGCTTCAATTACGGCGGAAGCGAAGACACAATTAATCAAGAAATAGCTAAAATAAGCCCTGACGATGTGGCTAATTATCAACAATTGTTGGCGGAATCAAAATCTATTTATAATGTTGGTTTTGAGCAATTGGCCCATCGGCCATTCCACAAACTCATCGCCATGTTGGCCTTACTACCAAAAATGTTGCGATTGAGAAGTTATCGTTCGGTTTGGCAATTGGTCTGCAGTCACCTTAAACACCCAAAATTACAACAGGCGTTTTCTATACAACCATTACTGGTTGGCGGTAACCCGTTTGATACCACAAGCATTTACAATTTAATTCACTTTTTAGAGCGCAAGCATGGCATTCACTTTGCCATGGGTGGTACTGGTGCTTTGGTGACAGCACTAGAGACCCTGATGACTGAGGTTGGTATTACCATCATCAAAGACACGACCGTAAGTCATATCGATGTTGACGATAACACGGTGACATCAGTACAAACCACCGATGGTAACAGACACACCTGTGACCATTTAATATCCAACCTTGATCCGGCGTTTTTATATCAAAAATTACTGCCTCAAAAAGCCTCATTTTTAGCTACCGCCCGCAGTCGTTATGCAAAAAAATCCATGGGCTTGTTTGTATTGTTTTTTGGCACTAAACGTCAATATACAGATGTTGAACACCATACCATTGTTCTGGGTAAAGACTTTAAACCCTTGTTAGACGATATTTTTCATCATAAAACTCTCAATAAAGATATCTCTATTTACCTACACAGGCCAACGGCCACTGATGCAAGCTTTGCCCCAGAAGGGCATGACAGTTTTTACGCTTTGGTCCCCGTACCCAATTTACAGGGAGGCCAACAATGGCAACAACAGGGCGATATGATGCAACAGTGGATTATTGAACGGCTTGAGCAGACCCTATTACCAGGACTGACAGACGTTATTGATAGCCCTTTCTACATGACACCTGAAAACTTTAAGCAGGATTATCTCAGTCCTGATGGCGCTGGTTTTTCTATTGCCCCAACCTTTTATCAATCGGCTTGGTTCAGGTTTCACAATAAAGGTGAAGGTATTGATAATTTGTCTTTGGTAGGCGCTGGCGCCCACCCTGGCGCAGGACTACCCGGAGTTTTAAGCTCAGCTAAAGTGGTTGAGGGTCTGTTAAAAGAGCAGTATCAGGTAACAGCAGAGGAAAGCTCATGCACAGTAACGACGCCATCATAAAAACAACCAAGGCGGGTAATTCAGAGCCCGCTGCTGAAGCCAAACATACCACCGCTAAGTTTGGTAAAACATTTTATTTTGCGTCACTGTTTATGGGTAAAAGACATGCCCAACCCGCCTATGAGCTGTACCAATATTGCCGTTACTTGGACGACATCGCAGACGGTGACGAAGCTGATGCAGAGCAACAACTGGTCAAGATACAACAAAATATAAAACAATCTGAAGTGAATGGTAATGTCACAGTGAGCGAGCAGGTCTGCTTACCCTCAATTGCGGTGAATCATATGATTGATGGATTTTTGTTTGACCAGCACCAGCCAATAATAGAAACCGAAGATGAACTCATCACCTATTGCTATCAAGTTGCTGGTACCGTTGGCTTGATGATGTGCAAGGTACTCAATGTCACAGACCAAAATTCCCTTAACCATGCCGTTGATTTGGGTATTGCCATGCAACTCACTAACATTGCCAGAGATATTCACGAGGATGCATCCATGGCGAGACGTTACGTACCTGCCTGCTGGATAGACAACATGACGCCAACGGATATCGTCAATGCCAATAGCCTTGAACAGAAAAGCACCATCAAGCAAGCACAAGTGCGTCTATTAGATTTGGCCGAACATTATTATGCAAGTGCCTTTAGTGGCTTACATTACCTTCCAGAGAGGGTGCGTTTTGCCATTTACATTGCAGCCCAATGTTATCGCCAGATAGGGGTAAGTATACGGAATACTCGTGAGGTTGATGAGCGTGCGTTTGTATCATTATTGGGTAAGTTAAAAGTGACCGTTCGCTGTTATGTTAGTTACTATCAAAGTAAGAAAACCGCCGCATTTGTGACACCTCATAACCCTGTTTTGCATCAAGCGTTAGCAAAATATTACCAACCCCAGCGCGTAAAGTTGTGACACAAGTTGATTTAATCATTATTGGCGCCGGGTGCGCGGGTTTGGGGTTAGCCAAGGCATTAGCTGACAAGCAATACACGGGTTCGGTGGTAATATTGGAGAGTAATTCAACGTTTAACAACGACAAAACCTGGTGTTTCTACGCGACGCCTGATCACCCGTGGTACCAGCATGCTAGGTACCATTGGTCTGAAGCCCAATTTAGTGATACTAAAAACAATATCACGGCTCATTATTATCAGAACAATACCCGTGCGACTAACAATCAAAATGTTTACTGTTGTTTGCCGTCCCAGCACTATTATCAGGTGTGCCTAAATGCGTTGGCATCAACAGATATTCAATTACTACTGGATACAAAGGTCACTGACTGTATTGAACAACCAACACAGGTACAGGTTAAAACGAATAACGGTAGCTTCTGTAGTCAGTGGGTAATAGACACCCGTCCACCAGCCCATGCTCCCAATGCTATTTTATATCAGGGCTTTTATGGTCAAGAGGTGATACTAAAGAAACCCCTTAAACAGCCTCAGCAAGTGCGTTTGATGTCTGGGTTACAAACATCTCCCCTCGGTATGGAGTTTTACTATTTATTACCTTTTACTGAGACCCATGTGTTAATTGAACCCACTGGATTTCATTACAATGCCACTGATACCAAAGCAATGGAAAAACACATACAAGGGATTTGTGACAAGGAGGGCGTTGAAATAAAGCATATATTAAGGACTGAGTCTGCCGTGTTGCCCATGGGAATGAATCCTTTATCCAGTACCGCTAGGTTGATCAGGGCAGGCACCAGTGCGGGTGCGCTTCGTGCCGCCACAGGCTATGGTTTTCTGCGTATTCAACAATGGGCCGAGTTATGTAGTGATGCATTGGTTACTGGTAAAGCGCCGATACCACAGCCACCCGCAGGAAAACTTGAGAAAATGATGGATACGTTGTTTTTACAGGTGGTCAAACATCAACCAACACGTGCGCCAGATATTTTTATGCAACTGGCGTCAGCGCTAAATCCAGCTATCTTTGTACGTCTTATGAGTAACAAAAGCACCTGGTTAGATTGGCTTAAAATAATCATGGCGCTACCTAAAAGGCCTTTTTTGAAAACTCTGCTTTTGAAAAAAACTCAGTTGAATAGTGTGGGACCATAATATTATGGCAATGCTTTCCCCGCGGTTTATTGTCATCTTTTGTGCACTGCTATTAGCCTTAGCACAACACTTTGATATGGCATCGTCTTATGTATTGTTAGTTATATTAGTGGCATTGTTTGGCGTGCCCCATGGTTTGTTTGATCCCTGGATAGCAAAGTTAACTATTCACCGGCAACCAAAAACTTTGGGTTTTTTTTGTTTGTGTTATTTAGTCATGGCAGGGGCGGTATTTTATTTCTGGCTAATCTTACCTATGTGGTCACTGATTCTATTCTTAATCATCTCAAGTATTCACTTTGGTGCGGATTGGGTGAAAGGTGATAGCCGACTACAACAACTCAATACTGCTTTGCTTTGCGGCGGAAGCGTGATTGCACTGCCGTTATTATTCTCTCCACAGCAAAGCTTTAGTATTTTTTCACTATTAGTGGGACAACCGATATTTGTTTATCAAGAGCTGATCTGGACATGGCTGGGACTAGCAACCCTATATATGGTTATTCACCGCCACGCAAACGCTGTGATAGATTTGCTACTGTTAACACTACTGGCTGCATACTTTGAACCGCTGAGTTACTTTATGCTGTATTTCTGTGCCATGCATAGCATGCATCATTATCAACACCACTGGCCTATTGTTAAACAGAATATATTAGACGGTAAATGGGTGTTTATAGGGATTATATTGAGCACAATTATACTGGCTTTGATGGGTTTTAATTATTTGCACAATGGCAATGATATGGACACTGCGTTACTGCAATTACTGTTTTACGGTTTAGCCGCGTTGACTGTCCCCCACATGATGATCATGGCCTATAAAGTAAAATATCCAGAGGCATAATTAACAGGACATTAACGGTTAGACTAATCATTCATATACCACTTTCGTATTACTGCTGATTCCTATGCTGTATTTTGCTTAACCTTTGCCTAGCTGATGAATTTCATCACCGTGTTATTTTGTCATCACCTGACATCAACACAAATCATTACATCATGCGAAACATACTTATTTTTGTCTTCTCAAGCGTCATACTGTTGGGATGTGGAGCAGAGTCACAGGATAGAAACACAGACACGGATAGGTCATCCTCATCAGCATCAAACCCATTAAACGTCAAACCCGCACTACCAGTTATTAACTTTACTCAGGCAGACATTGAATTTAGAGAGCCCATTGATGGCGAGAGTATTGCCAATATTCCACTTATTCTCAATCAGTCATCAAACAGAGAGATTATTATCAATTACACCGTGACAGGGATTTCTGCAAGCCGAGATATAGACTACCAAAACAAGCAACAAACATTGATCTTTATTGCCGGGCAAACCAAACAGAATATTGCCGTGAAGCTATTAGGAGACGATGTAGATGAAGACACTCAAACACTGTCAATAACCCTGACCTCAGCAACCAACGCCAAGTTAGGTGATGTGCAACAGACCATAGTGCATATACTTGATCAAGATCCTCAGCCTACGGTGTCCTTTACCTCACCCAGTTTGACCGTCGCAGAGGGCAGTGAATATTATGAAATTATGATTAACCTCTCATCGCCGTCAGAAAAGACCATTGAAATACCCTTTGTGGTGTCCGGTATTGCGAAAAACAACATTGATTATGAGTTGCTCAGTGTGTCGCCATTAACCC
>JBELHI010000066.1:0-11304 GCA_042091475.1 Alteromonadaceae bacterium | reverse complement strand
ATGATTAGCCAAAGAATGAGATTTTTTACCATGTCGTTCAATGTATTGACTCCGATTTATCAATAATTAGTGTTGCAATACCCTGTGTATTGGCAACGATATTACTCTATACGTTATATAGACTACTACAGTTTATAACCACTCGCCACAAGATACACTTCTCTTGAGCGGGCTCTTGAGGAATCTGGCTTTCTTGTCTTCACCGAAGTGAATACTTTCTTGATTTCTCGAAAGAATTCATCAAAGCCTTCACCATGAAAGACCTTTACAATAAACGTACCGTTAGCTTTTAGTACATCACGGCACATCTCCAGAGCTAATTCAATTAAATACATTGAACGCGCCTGATCGACAAAATTGTTACCACTCATATTGGGTGCCATGTCTGACATAACAACATCGACATTTTTACCGCCGATCTTGTCAAGTAACGCTTTGAGTACATTTTCCTCTCTAAAATCACCTTGTAAGAAGTTGACACCTGCTATCGGGTCCATTGGCAATATATCGCACGCAATCACTGTCCCTTTGTCACCAACACTTTGTGCCGCATATTGAGACCAGCCACCCGGTGCAGCACCTAAGTCCACTACAGTCATACCAGGTTTTAGCAGTTTGTCTTTTTCTTGCAACTCTTCGAGTTTGTAAATAGCGCGAGAACGCCAGCCGTCTTTTTGAGCTTTTTGCACATATTTATCGTCAAAATGCTCTTTCAGCCAACGCTTACTACTTGCTGAGTGCTTCTTTTTTGTCATTAACTAATATTCTTTAGTGGGATTATGATTGATATGGCGTTAGAATAGCGTTTTTCAACCGAAAGTAACCAATTTATTTTTAATGAATGTAACAAATAAACAAAAGCAGTATCTCAAGGGCTTGGCTCACCACTTAAAACCTATCGTGCAATTAGGCGCCAATGGTTTTACTGAAGGTGTCCTTGCTGAAATTGATAATGCACTTAACCACCATGAATTGATTAAAGTAAAAATCCCAACGGATGACCGTGAGGAAAAGAGCTTAATCATTGAGGCTATTGTAAGAGAAACAAAGTCAGTCAAACTGCAAGTTGTTGGACATACAATTGTTCTTTATCGACCTAGCTCAGAAAACAAAATAGAATTGCCGAGAAGGTAGCTCTCAAACATGACCTCGGCGACATCAGTCGCCGGGTTCGTCTTTTTATTTGTATTCAACTTCTACTATTTCGTATTCGATTTCACCTGCTGGGGTGGTTATAATCGCGGCATCATCTATAGATTTGCCAATAAGTCCTCTGGCAATCGGTGACGCAACGGAAATCCGATTATTCTTAATGTCAGCTTCATCATCACCAACAATTTGATAACGAGTTTCTTCATCTGTATCGACATTTAAAATCGTTACAGTTACACCAAACACCACTTTGCCTGTATCGGGCAGCTTTGTGACGTCAATAATTTGTGCATTTGAAAGCTTACCTTCAATATCTTGAATGCGCCCTTCGCAGAAACTTTGTTGCTCTCGGGCAGCATGATATTCGGCATTCTCTTTTAAATCACCGTGTTCACGCGCCTCTGCTATCGCCTGGATAATACCGGGCCTACGAACTGATTTTAGTTCGTTCAGTTCTTCTCTCAATTTTTCTGCGCCGTTGGCAGTCATTGGTACTTTATTCATTATGTTTTTTATACGCCTTAAAACTTCCACTAATCAGATCAGATTAGAAAATTTTTACCGTAAGAACAAGTGAAATTTACGTATATAGGGATAAATCAAAGCTCATTGCGCATAAAACAAGCAGTTGGGAGTGAATAAACTTCCATTAACAGGCAATGACGCGACAATCGCCTCGTGATCATTGTCGGCAAATTTTGTTGTTGGGTTTGTGGAAATTAAGTGGCTTAAACCTAATTATTTTGGTCATGGATAAAACAAAGGGCGCTCTGTGCGCCCTTTGGTAACGTAACCACAATATTAATTGATTCGTTTGTGCAATGCCTGTAATGCATTTACATTACTTCTGTCGTCTGCTTGCTGAGCAGCTACGGTTGCAAAAGCCGCATTCATTGTCGTGGTATAGGCAATCTTATTAAGTAAAGCTTCGCGGCGAATATACACGGAGTCGGTAATGGTTTGACGTCCTTCCGTAGTGTTCACGATATAACAGTATTCATTGTTTTTTATCGCGTCTACAATATTAGGCCGGCCCTCGGTCATTTTATTAACCACGGTACATTTCAGCCCAGCATCGTAGAGTGTGGTCGCAGTACCCCGCGTCGCTTCGAGCTGATAGCCTGCATTGATCATTTCTTTACCCAAGGCAATTACCCGCTGTTTATCGGTCTGACGAACCGACAGCAAGGCTTTTCCTTTCTTTGGTATTGGTGCGCTGGCACCTAAATTAGCCTTGGCATAAGCTTCTTCAAAGCTCTCGCCAACGCCCATAACTTCTCCGGTAGAGCGCATTTCAGGTCCTAGTAAAGGGTCAACACCATGAAACTTAGCAAACGGGATCACTACTTCTTTAACCGAGTGATACGGTGGTATGATCTCTCTGTTCATGCCTTGTACTGATAAGCTCTGTCCAGCCATCACTCGTGCAGCTACCTTTGCTAGTGGCATACCCGTCGCTTTTGATACAAAAGGCACTGTACGTGCTGCGCGAGGGTTAACCTCTATCAAGTACACTTCTCCATCTTTCACCGCAAATTGAGTATTCATCAAACCCACCACTCCAAGCTCTAATGCCATGGCTCTGACTTGCTCACGCATCACGTCTTGAACCTCTGGGGCTAATGAATAAGGCGGTAACGAACAAGCTGAATCACCTGAGTGCACACCCGCTTGCTCTATATGCTCCATGATTCCACCAATCACAACATCGGTACCGTCACAAATTGCATCAACATCTACTTCAATAGCGTCGTCTAGGAAACGATCCAATAACACCGGAGAATCATTCGACACCTTTACCGCATCAGTCATATAGCGATTTAAATCTTTTAAATCATAAACAATTTCCATTGCTCGGCCGCCTAATACATAGGACGGTCTAACAACCAGAGGAAAACCAATACTCTCGGCATTTTCAAGGGCTTGGGCTACGTTCGTAACAGTAGCATTAGCAGGTTGCTTCAAGTTAAGCTTGTTGACCATTTGCTGGAAGCGCTCGCGATCTTCAGCCATATCAATGGCATCTGGGGATGTACCTATGATAGGCACCCCCGCAGCTTCTAGATCTCGCGCTAATTTAAGTGGTGTTTGACCGCCGTACTGAACAATGACGCCTTTGGGTTTTTCAAGGTCTACAATCGCTAAAACATCTTCCAAGGTTACCGGTTCAAAATACAGTCTGTCAGACGTATCATAGTCGGTGGATACAGTCTCAGGATTACAATTAACCATAATGGTTTCATAACCATCTTCACGTAAAGCCAGTGACGCATGAACACAGCAGTAATCGAACTCAATACCCTGACCTATTCGATTTGGCCCGCCGCCTAATACAATAATTTTATCGTTGTCGGTAGGAGCCGCCTCACATTCTTCATCGTAGCTAGAATACATGTATGCGGTGCTAGTTGAAAATTCTGCTGCACAAGTATCAACACGTTTATAGACGGGTTTAATGTTAAAGCTATGACGTAAATTACGCACATCAGCTTCGGCGACACCGAGCAAACTTGATAACCGCAGGTCAGCAAAACCTTTGCGTTTTAACAACCGCACGAACTCTTCATTCAAGCCATTGAAACCGCGTTCAATAACTTCTGCCTCTAATTTAATAATGTCTTCTAATTGAACAAGGTACCAACGGTCAATATTGGTGATTGCGAAAACCTCTTCCACCGTCATACCACTGCGGAATGCATCGCCAATATACCAAATACGATCCGCACCAGCTTCTCTCAACTCGCGGTTGATAACTTGTTTAGAGTCAGGGTCTTCCAAGTTGACTATAGGATCTAGTCCAGCAGCGCCAACTTCTAGCCCACGCAGCGCTTTTTGTAGTGATTCTTGTTGATTACGGCCTATAGCCATCACTTCACCCACTGACTTCATCTGGGTAGTAAGACGATCATCTGAACCTGGGAACTTCTCAAAGTTGAAGCGAGGAATTTTAGTTAC
Organism: Alteromonadaceae bacterium; assembly: GCA_042091475.1. Taxonomy (GTDB): domain Bacteria; phylum Pseudomonadota; class Gammaproteobacteria; order Enterobacterales; family Alteromonadaceae; genus CAXRGH01. Next base: position 7,197 of record JBELHI010000066.1, on the reverse strand, counting down.
AACGTAGTCAATAGAGGGTTCAAACGAAGCAGGTGTGTTTCCACCGGTAATGTCATTAGCTAACTCATCTAATGTATAACCCACAGCCAGTTTCGCGGCTATTTTAGCAATCGGGAAGCCCGTGGCTTTGGACGCCAAAGCAGAGGAACGAGAAACCCTAGGATTCATCTCAATAATGACCATTCTACCGGTGTCAGGGTCAACGCCAAACTGAACGTTTGAGCCTCCAGTTTCGACACCGATCTCACGTAGCACCGCCATCGAGGCATTACGCATGATCTGATATTCTTTATCCGTCAATGTTTGTGCCGGTGCAACGGTGATTGAGTCACCCGTATGAATGCCCATTGGATCAAAGTTTTCAATGGCACAAACAATGATACAGTTATCATTTTTATCGCGCACCACTTCCATTTCGTACTCTTTCCAACCAATCAAAGATTCGTCAATTAACAACTCACTGGTGGGTGACAGATCTAAACCCCGTCGGCAGATCGTCTCAAACTCATCTTTGTTATAGGCAATACCACCACCGGTTCCACCCATGGTAAATGACGGACGGATGATACACGGGAAACCAATGCGAGTAGACACATCAAATGCCTGCTCAATACTATGGGCAATTTCAGCACGGGGACACTCGAGACCAATTTTTTTCATTGCTTTGTCAAAACGACTACGGTCTTCTGCTTTATCAATAGCATCAGCAGTAGCACCAATCATCTCAACATTATATTCTTTAAGCACACCATATTTTTCAAGATCCAAAGCGCAATTTAACGCAGTCTGACCGCCCATCGTCGGTAATACTGCGTCTGGGCGTTCTTTTTCAATGATATTCCGCACAACTTCCCAATGGATGGGTTCAATATAGGTTGCATCTGCCATCTCAGGATCTGTCATTATGGTAGCAGGATTGGAATTAACTAAAACTACCCGATAACCTTCTTCGCGGAGTGCTTTACAAGCTTGTGCGCCTGAATAATCAAATTCACACGCTTGACCAATTACAATTGGGCCCGCACCTAAAATTAGTATACTAGATATGTCGTTACGTTTTGGCATGTAGGTGATTACTCCGGCTACTTTGAGGCTTTAATCAAATCAATAAAATGGTCAAACAGAGGGGCTGCATCATGGGGACCTGGACTGGCTTCAGGGTGACCTTGGAAACTGAATGCAGGCTTGTCGTTCCTATGAATACCCTGTATAGACTGGTCAAATAAAGACACATGGGTCACATCTAAGTTATTTGGCAAATCATCTTCATTAACCGCAAAACCGTGATTTTGACTGGTTATCATAACGCAATTGTTGACCAAATCTTTAACTGGATGGTTAGCACCATGATGTCCAAACTTCATCTTTTCAGTAGCCGCACCACTTGCTAGGGCTAACAATTGATGCCCTAAACAAATCCCAAAGGTTGGAATGTTTGCATCAACTATTGTTTTTATTGCAGAGATAGCATAATCGCATGGCTCTGGGTCACCAGGACCATTAGATAGGAACACACCGTCTGGTGACATAGCCAGGACATCTGAGGCAGGAGTTTCTGCAGGCACAACCGTTAGACGGCAACCCCTATCAACCAACATGCGCAAAATATTTTGTTTGGCGCCAAAATCATAGGCAACCACGTGAAAGGGTAAATTTTGTTGGTCAGCGGCGTAACCTTCACCTAGGGTCCAAGAACCGTGGTTCCAACTTTCTAGGTGCTTAGTAGAAACGACTTTAGCTAAATCCATGCCCTTCAACCCGGGAAAAGCTTTAGCGGCGATTAACGCTTGGTCTTGGTCTATGTCATTACCGGCAATAATACAGCCATTTTGTGCGCCCGTGGTACGCAGTAAACGAGTTAATCGACGAGTATCGATATCTGCAATGCCTACAATATTATGTTTCTTGAGATAATCAGTGAGTGAGAGGGTATTTCTGAAGTTACTGGTAACAAGGGGAAGGTCCCTGATGACTAGACCCTTGGCCCAAATAGTTGAAGACTCAATATCTTCGTCGTTAGTGCCAGTGTTACCTATGTGAGGATAAGTCAGTGTGATTATTTGTTCTGCATAGGAGGGATCAGTAATAATTTCTTGATAACCCGTCATCGACGTATTAAAAACCACTTCCCCAACTGCTTTCCCCGAAGCACCAATTGCAGTACCACGAAAAACAGACCCATCTTCTAATACCAAAAGCGCCGTTGTAGCCAAGCCAACCTCCCAATCAATGCGGGGTGAGATATTTGGTGATACCTCACCCAAGTCTTGTTTACTTAAAAAAAACGGGCGTAAACTCGTTTACATCCCGTTCATTCGTTTTATACGCTTTGCGATTCAACTAATATGAAATTATGGCAAATTCATACAAGTATACATTAGGCTAAAATGATCGTCCATCAAAAAATACAAAACATTGAAAAACCATTGGTTTATGGCATTTTTAGCGCCTAAGCACTAAAACACACAAAAAACCTATAAATCTAATACATCTTGCATCGAAAACAGTCCATTTGGCCGTTTTTGTAACCATTCGCTCGCGCGCACGGCGCCTTTAGCAAAGGTGAGACGGCTAGACGCTTTATGGGTCAACTCCAAACGCTCACCCTCGTCAGCAAATAACACGGTATGGTCTCCAACCACGTCACCACCCCGCACTGTGGCAAAACCTATAGTATCTTGTTTACGCTCGCCGGTATGGCCTTCGCGACCATACACAGCGCAAGTATGGAGATCTCGTCCTAACTCATCTGCAATGGCCTCACCCAACACCTTTGCAGTACCAGACGGAGCGTCTAACTTATGTCGATGATGAGCTTCAATGATTTCTATGTCGGCAGTATCACCCATCACGGCGGCAGCCTGTCTTACCAAGTTAAGCAGTAAATTAACGCCAACGCTCATATTTGCCGACAATACAATGGGAATATTTTTTGCGGCACCAGCGATCAGCTGCTTGTCTGTGTTTGATAAACCCGTCGTGCCAATCACCACAGGTTTTCTATGCTTTTGACACCAAGCAAGATTGCTCTCAAGGCACTCAGGTAAGGTGAAATCTATAACCACATCAACCTCGTCAGGGGTTAGTTCGGTGGTCAATGGAACACTTATACGACCAATACCAGCCAATTCACCACCATCACAGCCAACAAAGTCAGAGCCAACTCTCACCTGTGCACTACCCACAGAAACGCTATCGCTTAACTGCACCGCTTGTATCACAGCCCGTCCCATGCGCCCACTGGCGCCAAAAATCCCAATTCTCATGTTCACATCCCATACGGCTCTGATTTAGGTGGCTATAATGCCAAATTTTTTCAACGGTTTCAGTAGTATTACAGAATATACAAAAAGGGGACGGTATAACCGTCCCCTTGTAAACTACTTAAACATTACTTTAGCTAGACTAAAATTTACCGTTAGTCTCAATCTTATACGCTATCGCAACCTTGTTTGATGCCTTAAATGGTGTGGTTACCATCAACCCCTGCTTGGATAATGTCCAGTTAATCGCTTCCGCCGAATCAACGACTGAAACATTGGTAATTTCCAATTCAGGATAAGCCTCACCATTAATAGACTTAACTAAAGTATCCACTTGGCTACCAGGCCAGCCCATTTGAATAGCGTAGATAGTGCTACCATTACGGGTAAAGCGGATATTTTCTTGATTATACTCACCTTCCATTAGCGTGAAATGGCCTGATCCTGTCATACGTTTAGGACCTTCACCGTATACATTAAACGGACGAGTATCATAAATAGACTCGCCGTTGGCGCGCAGCCAATGGCCCATTTCAAGCAGTGCTTGACGTTGGGTGTGAGGGATTACACCGTCTGCAGTTGGCGATATATTTAACAGCAATTGACCATTCTTACTGACGATATCAATCAAAGTATGTAGTAACTCTTTGCCTTCTCTGATCACAAGTTCTTCAGTATAAGACCAGCTACCTGTGGACGCCCAACTACCAGAACTGATGGTATCGTCTGTTAACCATGCAAATTCAGTTAAACGGTCAAGACGACCTTTCTCAAAGTCTTCAATGCCAACAGAATGTGGCATATCTTCTTGTTTGTAAGTAATAGCAACATCCTTACCCCAAGTTTCCGCAGCATTTAGATAGTATGCGGCAAACTCTTGACGATTCTTTGCAGGAATGCGATCCAACCAAGAATCAAACCAAATCAAGTCAGGTTGGTATTGATCAATTACCTCTTCAAGCTTCTCATTCCACATATCTAGCCAAGCTTCTCTTGGCATATTACCGTAGAGCTTTTGTAGCATTTCATTATCTTGGTAATCGGGATTATTAGCTTTAAGGTACTGCTCGCGACCAAAATAATGCCACCAACGCTTGGCTTTAAATAATTTAGCGTTTAGCTTTTTAGTCGCTACGCTTTCATCAATGTCAAAACCAGGCGCCCCTGCTTTGCCATCATCGTTCAGCATCTCGGCGACATCAGGTGCGCCGCCCTTGGCATGGTGGAAGGTAGTAATGAACTTCATACCACGCTTGCGAATTGCTTTGTTCATTTCACCAACGATATCTCGTTTAGGCCCCATATCGGCGGCATTCCACGGTGTAACGTTTGAATCCCACATGGCAAAGCCATCGTGATGTTCGGCCACTGGCCCGGCAAATTTAGCACCCGCTAAATAAAACAGATCTGCCCACTCTTCAGCGTTAAAATTCGGCGCCTTAAACAGCGGGATCAAGTCGTGATATTCAAACTCAGTCGGGTCGCCAAAGGCTTGTTTATGAAACTCATGTTCACGAAACGTCTGAAAACCTACCGCGGGTTGAAACCTAGACTTTTTAGTCAGTACTGGCTTTTTACCGCTAGGATGTCCGTACATAGTTCTGGGATAATGTTCATTGCCATAAGCTGGCACAGAGTAAGGACCCCAGTGGAAGTAGATACCAAATTTAGCATCTCTAAACCATTCTGGTGTTTCTTGATGTTTGCCTAGGGAATCCCAATTGGCTTCATATTTTGTCTCAGCGCATGCTGAGGTTGATACTGTGGCAGCCAATGCTGCCGCAATCATTATCTTTTTCATTGATTTTTAATACCTTACCAACTGAAATGATATTCAGTTGTTTCGTTATACGTATCACCAGCAATTAAAACACTGCGGGGCGAGCCTTCAATATTTGGCCCATTGGGGAATTTGGAGGTCTCTAAGCAAATACCTCTAAATTGACCAAACTTGACCTCTTCATTCCTTTGTAAGGCATCTGACGTGTAAAAACCTGTATAGAACAATGTGCCAGGCTCAGTGCTCTTAACCTTCAACTGTCGACCAGTGGTTGGCTCTTTTATAATAGCCACATCTTTGAGTAAAGCCGAGGTGTCATCAAACACGTAAAAATGCTCAAAGCCATTTTCCAATGTATCAAATGACTGACGAACCGATTTGATCTCACGAAAATCCGTTGCTTCATCAACCGCAACAACCTCGCCAACGGGCACGTTGGTGTGGTCAGGTTTAAGGTACTGTCCTGACGCAAGTTGTACTTTGTGATCCAATACATCTGTCGCAAAACCAGACAAATTAAAGTAGCTGTGATTTGTCAAAGATAACGGGGTATCCTTTGTAGTATTTGCAATGTAATTTATTTTCAACGCATTATCGTCGGTCAATATATAATCTATAGTAACAGTCAAATTACCAGGATAACCTTCATCCCCATCTTTTGACAGTAAACTGAAACGCACACCAACCCCGTTTTCAACGGTAATCTCTTTGGCTGTCCATACTTGCTTATCAAAACCAACCACACCACCGTGCAGGTGATTAGGGCCATCGTTCGTGGCTACTGAATAGTCTTCTCCGCTAACCGTAAACTTACCGTCTTTTACACGCGCCGCATAGCGACCAACTGCACAACCAAAATACGGTGAATTAGCTTTATACTCATCGCCAAAATATTCAGCCAACGTATCAAAGCCACATACAATATCATCCACCTGTCCTGTACTAGACGGTACTGACAATGACGTGATGGTTGCGCCATAGGTCATCACTTTAAGACATATGCCAGCTGTGTTGGTTAACATATACTGGTCTACAGTTTGCCCTTGATACTCACCAAAAGAGTCTACGCTAATTGTACTCATCATATATCCCTAAAGCGTGTTGCTAACAGCAATAACCAGAATACCTACGACCATGCTGCCAAGGCCAATATATAGGGACTTACGTGCAGCAGAAGACGCCTCTTTCCACTCACCTGTAACAATGCCACTGACAATCGCCGTCGCTACGCAAGCCGTGTTAAAGATTGCGTATCCAACCGTATTACCTGATGCGCCCAATTTAAATGCAGCGTAAGCAAATACAGCTGAAGCTGCATAATGGAAAAATGCCATCACAAGTATCAAGCCAAAATTTTTCGCGAATGCTGGTGTTTTAAATGCACCCCATGCTTTTTTACTCGTTAACTGCCAACCAAAGTAGCCTGCCATGATTACGCCACCTGAAAGGAAGATAGGGAACATAACAGCTAATGCCGTCACCCACTCAGGATTGCCTTGGGCAATACTTGCTTCATGCAGTGGTGGACGACCCACGGCATTAGCTAAACTAAAGCCTGTCGCTAACAAACCACCAACCACGGCAATAGTTATACCTTTAGACATTGAGCCTTTGCTGTCACTATCACTCTCAGCGCTTGACGCTTCACGCAAAATACCCGCTTTACCATTGGCGATAACACCCGCTAACACAAATGCCAAACCAATAAATATAGCGACCAGTTTATTAGTTTCAGGTAACCCATCAACAAATAATGGAATAACAGAACCAACCAAAATCACCGTACCAATGAACAAAGAAAAGCCCAGAGATACGCCAATGTGGTGAATGGCTTTACCCCACATCATCACGCCAATACCCCACAAGATACTTGAAGCAACCATGATCTGGAGTGTTGTGCTCTCAATTGCAGCAAATACCTCACCAGCACCTTTCATTATACCAAGGGTGATTACCACAGGAACAACAAACATCGTCAGCATAAAGAACAGCCCCCAAATGTTTTCCTCTTTAAAATCTGTGGTGTACTTTTGCGGTAATGCATAAAGCCCGAGCATTAAACCCGCTAATACAGCAAAACCAATGCCAGTGATAAAATCCATAAAAAAACCCTTAAGTAATAACTACTATTTGTTGATTGTTTACAATGTTAAA
>JBELHI010000065.1:0-11766 GCA_042091475.1 Alteromonadaceae bacterium | reverse complement strand
CAACGGCGGGTTAATCCACGGAATGGCGGCTCTGTTTGGCAATCCTTAACAATTAGGGTACCCCCTTGCTCAGGGGCTTTGCTTGAACCTACAAAAACAGGAATATTATTTCGTAACGTAGGCGCTAGGGTTGCAGGATGGAGTACTTTGGCACCAAAGTTAGCCATTTCTGCCGCCTCATCATAACTTAACTCTGGCAATGCGATAGCGTCTTTAACCAGTCGAGGATCGGTAGAATACACTCCCGCTACGTCTGTCCAAATCTCGCAAATGTCTGCATTAAGAGCTTCTGATAATAAAGCAGCGCTATAATCAGAGCCCCCGCGTCCTAGGGTGGTGGTAAATCCATCCGTGCTATTACCAATAAAGCCCTGGGTAATTACACACTGGTGTTTTAATAAGGGAGCGAGATGTTGCTGCGAGAGTTCAGCAATCACTGGAATATTCGGATTAGCTTGCCCGTGTTGATTGTCAGTAATCAATATCTGTCTAATATCAAAATCAATAGCTTGAAAGCCAACATCATCAGCGTAATGTTGATTAAAAATAAAACTACAAAACAGGCTTGAAAACCGCTCACCAAACGACAATATTGAATCGACATAGGCCTTACTGGAGCGATTTTCACACCCTAGGCTGCGTTGTGTGAGTTCAGTAAGTAGTAAATTGATACCGTGTGATAATTGACTTATCTCGAGCTCTTCATGGATATGGTTGGCTTTACACTCATCCAGAATATTTGTGATTTTGTCATGGATACTGCCTAACACTGTCTGCCGTGCATCAGAGGCTAGTTGAGGCGATGATAATTGAATTAGATAATTAGTGATGCCAGCAGGAGCACTGACCACCATGACACGTCTCTGGGGCTGCTGTGCCATGATACGGCAGCAATTAAGCATGGATGAATAATTGGCAACACTGGTGCCACCAAATTTAAGTACAGTAATAGTCATGACAGTTAAGTATACAAAGTTATTATGATTTACCTATTGGCGAATAGTATCAGGTAAGTCCACTAATGCTAAGGGTATGAAAGGTATAATATAGATATCAGGTATGTTTAGGGGAAAATACCTGAGTATTGAATATCAACCACTCATCAGCAATACAATGGCAAACGTATAGAGCGTTAAAGCTAAACGGTGATGTGGGCGTCTCAATTGTCCATGTAATGTTAACCGTCATAATAGCGTCAGTAAGTAATTCATACTGATTAATGACATAACTAGTGCTGCCATAATCCTGCTGTTGGAATGATTCACAGGTTTGGCTAAAGAGTTGCTCTAGTGTTTCACGTGAATCATATACATTAACTCCATTACCATCTGCAATACTGCAGGGCATGCGATAACAGGCCACAATGTCTTTGCTATATCTTTGATTGAAAGCCTTTGTATAACGCTCAAATAAATCTGCCGCAGGGTGTTGGTTTGTTGTCATTCTGTCCATCCGTTAACAATGATACTTAAACGCGGGTTAGTTTTGAGGTATATCAGTATCTCTACTGCGACAGTATAATGAAAACAACTTGAGGTAAATAGTCACTGCTATAGTGCTACTACTGAACAATAACGCCATAATCATGATTTGATACCTCACCGCAATCATAGTAGAGCCACCAGCAATGATTTGCCCCGTCATCATCCCGGGTAATGCCACAAGACCGACGGCGAGTAATGAGTTTATTTGTGGGATCATGGCGCCGTTAAAGGCATTTTTTTGGCTCTCAGGCAAACTATTACCAGTGAGCATATCACTCTCCAAGCGCTCCGCACTGATGCTTAAACTGTTCATCACTTGCGCAAAGTACATACCCGCCAACGGGATGCAAATAGTGCCTTGGTACCAGGGTGATGGCTTAATGATCAGTAATATGCTGATAAAGAATACGCAACTTACAGATACAATACTCGCAATCATCATAGGTAGCATGTGTTGTTTGGGTTGTCTAAGTGGACGAAAGGCAATAAAGGTAGATACGAATAACATGAAGCACATCACAGCTAATAACGTGAGTGGAGAAGACCATTCAAACAAGATAACCAGCAAAAAACCCGCAACTAATAACTGTAATAGCATACGAGTAACGGCAATACTGGGTACAATAAAATTATTTAGCCAATACCAGTAACACAGAACACTGACTGCCAGTAAGGGTAGGCACCAGAGTAGGTCTGTTAATTCAATGACGTTCATGGTGGTTTCCCATTAGCAACAATAGCCATGAGTATAGTAATTTTATTCTGGCTTGATAAACATTTAACCGTGACGGTTTAAACATCCCTTGTGACACGTGCATGGACCTTGAATTGAACGGCGCCGGATAAATCGTGAGTGTATGCCAGCCAACAAACTTGATGAAACACATTACACCATATGATGTACATTACCGAGTTGATACGTTATAAACAAAGCCATTGAGACTTTATCCTCCAAATACCGTAAATGAGGCAATATTCCATGTCACTTACTCAATACGCCATTGAAGCAGCATTTGAACCATGTATTCATCATTGTGCTGCACTATATCCTATGGATGATTGGGTGATAGAGCCTAAGCAGTTACTGTTCACTAAACATAAGACTAAGTACGGTATGGCATATAGCAATGGTGATATTGCTATTAACCGTGCATTTATTGGCAGTACCAGTGAATTACAAATGATACGTACCCTATGCCACGAGATGGCGCACCTTGCGGTAGGGTTGCAGCACGGTCATAACAAAGTATTTAAACAGATGAATGCATTATTCAGTCGTGACATCAGTGCGTTACAGGCCATGGTAAACACTAACACCGATGATATAACTGATGATAAGGGCAAAGATGTATTAAATAAAATAGGCTATGCCTATTGGCTCATAGCCCATTTAGACAATGGCGACAGTATTCGGGTTAAGCCGGTGCACAGGCGCAGTCGACGATACGCAGAGTATCGCCCATCACTGTTTGCTAACTATCGTATTAAGCAGCAAAAAGTGACCAAATTTGAGTATATTCCCTATGTAAGTCAATACTAGACTTGGTCATTTAATACTGCATTAGGTGTTTTGTGACTACATGCTATCGTGAGCATTTCCGTCACTAAAATTGATAGCCAAGCTGCAATAGAACAGAGTTTTTATCATCATTTGTATCTTCAAGGGTTTGATGAACAGATACCCCTAAAGTAAACCCATTGTCATTTATACCATTTGAGAAATAGGTGTAGCCCACGCCCACACCATAAAGTCCATCATATTCATGTTTAATAAATGCCATATTTGGGGTCGTTCTTTCGCTACCCATGATTCCTGCGTGAAGACCGACACCGTGTTTATTGCTTGTATCACTCAACCATTCGGTATTGATATAACCAATAGACGCTCCACACGTGGCGTCGTTATGGTCCGGTTGAAATCGAACACAACCTAAAGCCACATATGTCGCATCTTTTTCACTGACAAGGGATATATTTGCACCTAAGCCGGCATATTGGGCACCAAGGCCGAGACCAAATTGAAGGTCATTATTGGCCTGTGATTCGGCCGAAAATCCGCTTGCGGAGCATACCAACAATACGCCTAAAAAATTTTTCATTAAATTTTCTCTTTTTGTAAATTACAATTTTTTTAGCAGCGCGGGACGATAGGCTATTGAGATAGCTAAGTATAGTGAAAAAATGTAACAAAAAATTTCATTGTTATGTGAAACAATAGGATTGAAATAAACAGCTTAGAACAATGTATTACTCAACATAACAGCTTGTTGAAGTTTAATTTTTACAAAAAAAAAGAACGCAATAAATGCGTTCTTTTTCAGAATTGTTTGAGAGCAGCGTATTACTTGCGTAATTTCTGAATCAAACTTAACTGTGCCGCGGCTTCTGCTAGACGAGCAGCAGCTTCAGCGTAGTTCATATCACTGCTTGGATTAGCAATATGCTCTTCAGCTTGACGTTTAGCTTCTAATGCCGCTTCTTCGTCAAGGCTTTCTGCACGGATAGCAGTGTCTGCTAACACGGTAACATTGCCAGGCTGTACTTCAAGTACACCGCCAGCAACATAGATAAACTCTTCTTCACCGTGTTGCTTAACAATACGTACCATTCCCGGCTTTAGCATAGTTAACAGGGGTGCATGACCTGGGTGTACACCCAACTCACCTTCACTACCTGTCACTTGAAGTGTTTGCACTAAACCTGAAAAGATTTTAGTTTCCGCACTTACCACATCCAGATGTACTGTCATTGCCATTGCAATCTCCTACGGGTTGAATAACAAAGTTACATAGGTCAGGGTGTTCTTAATAGAACACCCGTAACATTACATAGCTTTAGCTTTTTCTACTGCTTCTTCAATAGAACCAACCATGTAGAACGCTTGCTCTGGTAAATCATCATATTCACCAGCCAAAATGCCTGTAAAGCCAGCAATGGTGTCTTTTAATGATACGTACTTACCAGGAGATCCTGTGAATACTTCTGCCACGAAGAAAGGTTGTGACAAGAAACGTTGGATCTTACGTGCACGGTTTACTACCTGACGGTCTTCGTCAGACAATTCGTCCATACCCAAGATAGCAATGATATCTTTCAACTCTTTGTAACGCTGAAGTACTGACTGCACGCCACGCGCTGTGTCATAGTGCTCTTGACCAATAACTAACGGATCAAGTTGACGAGACGTTGAATCTAGTGGATCTACCGCAGGGTAAATACCAAGAGATGCGATATCACGAGAAAGTACTACGGTTGCATCTAAGTGAGCAAAGGTTGTTGCCGGCGATGGATCCGTCAAGTCATCCGCTGGTACGTATACCGCTTGGATTGACGTGATTGAACCTGTCTTAGTTGATGCAATACGCTCTTGAAGTACACCCATTTCTTCTGCAAGTGTAGGCTGATAACCTACCGCAGATGGCATACGACCAAGTAGTGCTGATACTTCTGTACCCGCTAGTGTGTAACGGTAGATGTTATCAACGAAGAAAAGTACGTCACGGCCTTCGTCACGGAATTTCTCAGCCATAGTCAAACCCGTTAATGCTACGCGCAAACGGTTTCCTGGTGGCTCGTTCATCTGACCGTATACTAGAGATACTTTATCTAGTACGTTTGAGTCATTCATTTCATGATAGAAATCGTTACCTTCACGAGTACGCTCACCAACACCAGCGAATACTGAGTAACCACTGTGCTCGATCGCGATGTTACGGATAAGTTCCATCATGTTTACTGTTTTACCTACACCAGCACCACCGAATAAACCAACTTTACCACCCTTCGCGAATGGACATACTAAGTCGATTACTTTGATACCTGTTTCTAGTAGTTCAACAGAGCTTGATTGCTCTTCGTAAGTAGGCGCTGTGCGGTGAATAGGCATACGCTCTTCTTCACCAATGTCACCTGCTTCGTCGATTGGATTACCTAATACATCCATGATACGACCCAATGTAGCTTTACCTACTGGTACCGAGATTGGTGCATTAGTGTTTTCTGCCGCGGTGCCGCGACGTAATCCGTCTGTTGTACCTAGTGCGATAGCACGAACTACGCCACCACCTAGTTGCTGTTGTACTTCTAATGTAAGACCTTTAAGGTCTCCATCAGTCAATACCAACGCGTCGTATACCTTTGGTACTGATGTTTGTGGGAATTCAATATCCACAACAGCACCGATAATTTGGACGACCTTACCTTGACTCATAATTTGTCCTCGTAAAATTTAAACCTTTGCCTATACCGCTGCCGCGCCGCTTACAATCTCACTGATTTCTTGTGTGATTGCTGCTTGACGTGCTTTGTTGTATACCAGTTGCAAGTCATCAATTAAGTTACCTGCGTTATCCGTAGCTGCTTTCATTGCAATCATTCGAGCGGCTTGCTCTGATGCTGCATTTTCAACTACGCCTTGATATACCTGTGACTCTACATAACGAACTAACAATGTTTCCAAAATTGGTTTTGGATCGGGTTCGTAAATGTAAGCCCAGCGGTGCTTATATTCTTCGTCGTCAGACTTAGGCAAAGGTAATAGTTGATCGATTGTTGGTTCCTGAGTCATTGTGTTCACAAAGTTGTTGTACACAATGAATAGGCGGTCGATCTCACCTTCGTCATAGGCTGTTAACATGACCTTTACTAGGCCAATTAAGTCGTTCACGCTTGGGTTATCACCCAAACCAGATTCAGCAGCTAATACTTGTCCACCAAAACGGCTAAAGAAGCCACATGCTTTGGCACCAAGGGCAGCATAACGGACTTCAACATCCTTATCCTGCCATGCTTTAGAATCTTTGGTTACTGCCTTGAACTCGTTGGTGTTCAAACCACCACAAAGTCCACGGTCAGTAGAGATCACGATGTAACCTACACGCTTGATTTCACGCTCTTCCATATACGGATGGCGGAATTCCAAATTCGCGTTGGCAAGATGACCAATCACTTTGCGCATGTTGGTCGCGTATGGACGACTAGACGTCATACGGTCTTGGGCGCGCTTCATTTTAGAAGCAGCAACCATTTCCATCGCACTTGTGATCTTCTGAGTATTTTTAATACTCCCGATCTTGGTTTTTATCTCTTTACCACCGGCCATGTCTATCTCTCCGATTACTCAACGACAGATGCTCACAAGGAGCATCTATGCTTACCACGTTTGTGTTGCTTTGAACTGTTCAAGTGCTTCTTTCAAACCAGCTTGAATCTCGTCGTTGTAGTTACCTGTGCTGTTGATAGTATTCATTAGCTCAGCGTATTCGCTGTTTACATATGAATGTAAAGACGCCTCAAAATCTAGAACTTTTGGAAGCTCTACATCTTTTAAGTAACCTTTTTCTACAGCGTATAGAGAAACAGACATGTCAGCGACTGATAACGGCGCATATTGTTTCTGTTTCATCAGCTCGGTAACACGCTCACCGTGTTCAAGTTGCTCACGTGTTGCATCATCTAGATCAGAAGCAAACTGAGAGAATGCTGCCAATTCGCGATATTGAGCAAGGGCTAGACGAATACCACCACCTAACTTCTTGATGATCTTGGTCTGAGCTGCACCACCTACACGAGATACTGAAATACCAGCATTTACCGCTGGGCGAATACCCGCGTTAAATAGGTCAGTCTCAAGGAAGATTTGTCCGTCGGTAATTGAAATTACGTTGGTTGGTACGAAAGCTGATACGTCACCGGCTTGAGTTTCAATGATAGGCAATGCTGTCAATGAACCTGTTTGACCTTTAACTTCACCATTAGTGAACTTCTCAACATAATCTGCGTTTACACGAGCAGCACGCTCAAGTAGACGGCTGTGGAGATAGAATACGTCACCTGGATAAGCTTCACGGCCTGGCGGACGTTTAAGCAACAATGAGATTTGACGGTAAGCAACTGCTTGCTTTGACAAATCATCATAAATGATAAGTGCATCTTCACCGCGGTCACGGAAGTATTCACCCATAGTACAACCAGAGTATGGCGCCAAGTATTGTAGGGCAGCAGATTCTGATGCAGAAGCAGCAACAACGATGGTGTTTTCAAGTGCACCGTGCTCTTCTAATTTACGTACTACGTTAGCAATAGTTGAAGCTTTTTGACCAACCGCAACATACACACACTTAACGCCGGTAGTTTTCTGGTTGATGATAGCGTCAATCGCTAATGCTGTTTTACCCGTTTGACGGTCACCGATAACTAATTCACGTTGACCACGACCTACTGGGATCATGGCATCAATGGATTTATAACCGGTTTGTACTGGTTGGTCTACTGATTGACGTTCGATTACACCAGGGGCAATTTTTTCAACTGGCTCAAAGCCATCTGCATCAATTGCGCCTTTTCCGTCAATAGGAGCACCAAGGGTATTTACTACACGACCTAATAGGTTACGACCTACGGGTACTTCAAGGATACGTCCAGTAGACTTAACCTTAGTACCTTCTTGTAGATCCGCGTAAGGACCCATAACAACCGCACCTACTGAATCACGCTCTAAGTTAAGCGCGATAGCGTAGCGGCTACCAGGTAGTTCAATCATTTCACCTTGCATAACATCTGCAAGGCCATGTACACGAATGATACCGTCAGTTACACCAACGATGGTTCCTTCATTACGTGCTTCACTTACTACTTCGAATTGCTCAATACGTGATTTGATCAATTCTGCAATTTCAGTGGAATTAAGTTGCATGCGCTATTCCCCGTTATGCTTGTAGCGTAGTGGCTAAGCGGCTCAGTTTACTTCTTACTGTGCCATCAATTACCGTGTCACCAGCTTCAACAATGAAGCCAGCAACCAAGGTTGCATCTACGTTACAATTTAGCTGTACTTTTCGACCGAAGCGTTTTTCAAGTGAACCGCTTAGTTGTTGTTTTTGTGCATCGTCAAGTTCTGTAGCTGAAGTGATTTTCACCTCAATTTCGCTATCAAAATCTGATTTCAACTCAACAAATAAGGCTAGTATTTCAGGTAGCACTTTTAAACGACCGTTTTCGGCCAATAATTTGATTAAGTTTTGACCTTTATCGTCAACTTGGTCGCCACAGACCTTAATGAAGATGTCTGCCAAGGTGTCACTTGCAACTGAGCCACTTAGTAACTCTTTTACTGTGTCATTAGCAGATACTTCAGCGGCAAATGCAAGCATTTGCAACCAATGGTCTGTCGCTTGTTGTTCGACCGCATAATCAAAAGCTGCTTTTGCGTAAGGACGAGCGATGGTTGTCAATTCAGACATAAGCTCTTCTCCCTTCGTTATAGTTCAGTGACCAGTTTTTCAACTATGTCACTGTGGGCAGCTGCATCGATTTGACGCTCTAGAATTTTCTCAGCACCAATAACGGCAAGAGCTGCAACTTGTTTGCGCAAATCTTCTTTTGCACGGTTACGCTCTGCTTCAATCTCAGCGTGACCTTGAGCAATGATATTTTCACGCTCCTCATGTCCACGTTGAGTTTCTTCGTCTACGATTTGAGAGGCGCGTTTTTTCGCCTGGTCAATGATCTCTGCTGCTTGAGATTTAGCGTCTTTCAATTGAGAAGTCGCTTTATCTTGAGCTAGCTGTAAATCTTTTTCAGCACGATCTGAAGCGGCCAAGCCGTCTTCAATCTTTTTCTGACGCTCTTCAATCGCACCCATCAATGGAGGCCATACATATTTCATGCAGAACAACACGAATACGATAAATGCAATCAGTTCGCCGATTAGAGTAGCATTAATATTCAAAACTGCTTCTCCCCTTTAAAGGATAAGTAATGTAGATTACTGTGCACCAAGAACAAACAACATGTAAAGTGCGATAGCAACACCGATCATTGCGATTGCATCAATAAGACCCGCAACAATGAACATTTTTACTTGTAGTTGAGGTGCTAGTTCTGGTTGACGAGCAGCAGATTCTAAGAATTTACCACCTAATAGACCAAAACCGATTGCAGGACCTAAAGCACAAAGACCAATTAGGATGCCAACAGCAATATAAAGATTTC
The DNA here is from genome assembly GCA_042091475.1 of Alteromonadaceae bacterium. Classification (GTDB taxonomy): domain Bacteria; phylum Pseudomonadota; class Gammaproteobacteria; order Enterobacterales; family Alteromonadaceae; genus CAXRGH01. Next base: position 2,290 of record JBELHI010000065.1, on the reverse strand, counting down.
CTAAGATTTCCATTGAAATTACCTTTTTAAGTTAAAGTTAAAGTTAAAGTTTACAAAGTATTAAGTTACAGGCTAGTGGTCTTCATGAGCCATGCTGAGATATACAATCGTCAACATCATGAAGATAAAAGCTTGTAACGGAATGACTAACAAATGGAACGCCGCCCAAATAAAGTGGACAGGCAATTGCCAAATACCAATGGTTGCAGCAATCAATATGAAGATGAGTTCACCAGCATAAAGGTTACCAAACAAACGTAATGAAAGAGACAACGGCTTAGCCAGCAGTGCCACCAATTCTAGAATAAAGTTGAACCAGTACAACCACGGAGTATTAAATGGATGTGCATATAGCTCTTTCATAAAGCCGCCAAAACCTTTGATTTTAATTGAGTAAAAAATCATAAGGATAAAGACACCGATCGACAGTGCAAACGTCATGTTCACATCTGTTGTTGGTACAACCTTCATATAAACATCATGAGGATCAACACCAAACGCATAGTAGCCAACCTGACCAGCAATCCACGGTAAGAAATCTACCGGAATCAAGTCCATCAAGTTCATTAGTAATACCCAGACAAAAATAGTTAATGCTAACGGAGCAATAACGTTGCTTTTACCGTGGAAGGTACTTTTTACCGTGTCGTCAACAAATTCAACCACGATTTCAACAAACGCCTGAAGCTTACCAGGTACGCCAGTTGTTGCGGTTTTTGCCACTGAACGGAAAAGACCAAGAAAAAGAATACCGAGACCAATTGACCAGGCTAGGGTATCAACGTGAAAGGTCCAAAACCCCTCACCTACCGTTGCATTGGTCAAGTGATGTTGAATATAACCACTAATGGTTTGTTCGCCACCTGATGCCATGTTTAATGTTTCCTATTGATAAAGTTAAAATTGTATTCGTTTATTTATTGTATTTTGTGCCAATGGAATATTGTCCACCATTGTGCCACTGTCGCTGCGATATACCCTATCAATAGTGCGTAAAATTGCATAAAGGGTTGCTGTATACTGACAGCCAATATCACCAACGTTAATAAAAATTTAATTTTGTTACCAGCGTTAAAGCTTTTTAACACCAGTTCATTTTTGTTGCCACCTGCATACTTAAACGTAAACAGTCCCATAACGAGCGTGGGAATAATGGCTGATAAACTTCCTAACGCGAAAGAAAGTGTGTCGTCCCACGAACTAAAGATGGCAAATCCGATACCAATTAAGCTGCTAGTTATCAGCTGTGAAATGGTGATTTTCAGCACCAATTTCCGACCGTTTTGGGTCATTTTATGTGTCATAGTAGACACTCGCTATCAAAGTATCCATAAAAGCGCCGAAAGTATACTTGTTTACGCTAAATATACAAGGTTAACCCCGCTTACTAGGACTAACTATTTTATCTTGGATAAAATACCGTCAAGTTCATCGAGACTGTCGTAACTAATTGTCATTTTACCTTTGCCTTTGCGGCTGTGATTTATCGCCACTTTTGCGCCAAATCTATCAGACAGCTGAGTTTCTAAGCGGATAATATCAGGGTCTGCGACGGTCTCAGGTTTTTGTTGTTTGGGTTCGAGTAATTTGCGCACCAGATTTTCTGTGTCACGGACCGTCATGCCTTTGTCAGAAACGGTTTTAGCAGCGTCAGATTGCAAGTCACCTTCAAGGGCTAATAGTGCACGGGCGTGACCCATTTCAATATCACCGCATTCGAGCAATGTTTTAACATCGTGGTTTAGGTTATTTAAACGCAGTAAATTGGTCACTGTGGTACGTGATTTACCGACAGCTTCAGCCACTTCTTGATGAGTTAATTCAAACTCCGTTAATAATTGATCAAGCGCTTGGGCTTCTTCCATGGCGTTGAGATCTTCGCGTTGAATGTTCTCAATTAAGGCAATGGCAACGGCTGCTTCATCTGGTACTAATTTAATTAAGCAAGGTACAGTGTCTAGTTTAGCCAATTGGGAGGCACGCCAACGTCGTTCGCCTGCAATGATCTCATAGCGTTCAAAACTTATAGGACGGACAACAATGGGTTGAATTATACCTTGTGCGCGAATAGAGGAGGCAAGATCTTCTAGTGCTTCCGCTGACATATCTTTTCTTGGTTGATATTTACCTGGGGATATAAATTCAATGGGAATATGTTGTAAATGTTCATCACCGACAGGCTTATCTTGGGTAGTCTCTGTAGTATTCGAAGATATTGTTTGGTTAGTTGCAAGTAGTGCATCCAATCCTCGTCCTAAACCCCTTTTCTTTACTGACATAAATTTTTATT
>JBELHI010000064.1:1613-12807 GCA_042091475.1 Alteromonadaceae bacterium | reverse complement strand
AATGAAACACAAAAGCCCCCCATTCAAGCTTTGCGACAACATAACATCCCCATGGCGGTGGCCACTGACATGAACCCCGGTAGCTCACCCATAGTGTCACTGCTCACCGCAATGAATATGGCGTGTGTGTTATTTGCGATGACACCAGCAGAAGTGCTAAAAGGTGTGACAGTGAATGCTGCCAAAGCATTGGGTCTTGAGCATAAAGGAAAAATCCAACCAGGCTTTGATGCGGACTTTTCATTGTGGGCGATTCAACACCCAGCAGAACTGGTGTATAGCTTAAATGGTGTCAGTCCAGAACAAGTCTGGGTGGGAGGTGACTATGTCCCTCTGGACTAATCAGCATCAGTGGACAGGCCGTGATGACAAAGAAGATGGCGAACGCGGATTTCGTTGGCACCATGTCACACAACAGCGACAACTTGACCAGTTGAAAAAACAAACCAATACCATCGCGCTAGTCGGTTTTGCTTGTGATATTGGCGTTGCCAATAATAAAGGGCGGATTGGTGCTCAGCAAGGTCCTCAGGCATTACGTCAAGCATTGGCCAATCAAGCTTGGCATAATGACGCACGCATTATTGACTTAGGTACCGTAACTGCACAGCCAGAACGGAATAATGCACTAGACATTGCGCAACAGCATTATGGACAAGTGATTACCGCCAGTATTAATCACAATCCCTTCACTATAGGCCTAGGTGGTGGCCATGAAATTGCTTGGGGAAGTTATCAAGGATTAATCAATAGTGACCAAATAACCCCTGAAACGCGGGTCGGGATCCTCAATTTTGATGCCCACTTTGATTTGCGTCAGCCTGCTCCAGTAACCAGTTCCGGCACCCCCTTTCGACAAATTGCTGAACATTGCCAGCAACACCAACGCCATTTTGATTATTGCTGCTTAGGGATTGCTGAAACCGCCAATACCCGAGCCTTATTTGACTATGCCAAAACCACCAATACTCACTATCTGCTAGATAAAGCGTGCACTGTGCAAGCAATGCAACGCGTGCTCATTCCGTTTCTATCGCAAATTGATGTGTTGTATGTCACCGTCTGCTTGGATGTATTTCCAGCTCATACTGCGCCGGGTGTTAGCGCCCCCAGTAGTTTGGGGATTGATGTTGGGCAAGTGATAGAAACCTTACATTGGTTATCTTCTCAGCAACAGACTCTTAACTTTACTTGGCCACTAATGGATATTGCCGAATTGAATCCTCACTACGATATTGATCATCGCACGGCTAAACTAGCCGCGCGCATTATTCATGAAGTGCTTAGCAATCCTTGAATATTAATATTGACCCAATAAATTCTTACGCTTGGCGTAGGTTTCCATTTTTACAAAGGTCGTAATTCCCACCACCATATAGAACACAGAGTTAGCAATTACTACCATCAAATCCTCAAGCACTAATGGTGCGTCATGTAACACCAAATCACGGGCAAAAGAGGCACCAGGAGCAAAGGGTAAATAAGAAAACGCGTTTAACGGCAATGCATCCAAAGCAACAATACCGATCAAAGCAATGTGAATAATGGCCACCAGCGCACTGATCTTCTTAAACACCAGTGCAAAGCTACTCAGAAAAAAACTCAGTCCGAGTAAAGCAGGGGCACCCACAATCAACACTGCAAACAATAATAAAAAGTTAATATTCAGCCAGACGCCGGTTGCCATCATCACAAGATAACTCATCACCGTTAATATCAGCATTGACCACAGCATATGTACGCTGGCTCGGATCAACATTAATTGGTAAAACCCGATGGGCGACATAAACAACTGTTCAAGCAATCCTTTTTGATTGTCTTCAATAATATTACTACCGACTGTGTTGTAGGTACCACTGGCAAAACTCCAAAGTAAAAAGCCAAATACTAAACCTTCCATTGAACTGCTGTTCGTCTGACCTTCAGCAGCAACGTTGATACCATAAAATAGGCCACAAAAAACCCCTACCATGACAACAATGCCCAGCACCGTTTCAAACCAATATTGACGCAGTTCATAGCCCAGTAGTTTGGCTTCATTGATAAATAAATAGATTAATTTCATGCGATTGACTCCTGCTTTACTGATTCATCTTGTGTACTTCGCAATAGGTGAGCATAAGCATCATCAATGGTTAGAGGAGCCACTCTGAGATCAAGGGGTGGCTCTTGCTGTTGGGCAAGCCATGACATGGTGGGATACACTTGCTCAACGGAGTCGTAGTAAACGGCAACACTGTTGTCTTGTGGGTAGTCCAGCTCTACTTTATCCCCCCATAACTCTGACACTTGTTGCTGAAAATCCGCCATGAGTTGCGGTGATAACACGAGATTTAATTGGTAATGAAACAGTCGCTGTTTCAGTTCATCAATCGTACCGGCAAACGTTATTTTGCCATCATCAATGACTATCACGCGATGGCAAATTTTATCAATAAACGTGAGATCGTGAGAAGTAACCAAAAAGCTCTGCTGTTGCTCTTTAGCCTGTTTCTGAATCACTAGTTGTAGCTTTTCGACTGTTTCTTTGTCGAGTCCCAATGTTGGCTCATCCAGTAATAGGAGTTGTGGTTTGTGGGCAAGTGCACATAACAAGGCGGCTTTTTGCTTATTTCCTGTGGACAGTTTGCCTACAATCTTATCTTTATACACATCTAGACCAAGAGCAGCTTCAAGCTCTTCAACATAGGCCTTGTGTTGTTGATAAGGTGGACAACGCAATGTTGCCAAATATTCGGCATTTTGACGCGCAGTCAATCGCCAGTTGATATTACGGCTGCCACCAATGACAGCACCAATTTGACGTAAATATTGATGATTTTCCTTAATATTACCCTGATCGAAATAAATATCCCCTACCTCAAAGTCAAGCAAGCGACAAATGGCATTGATTGTTGTTGTCTTACCCGAACCATTGGCTCCAAGTAACGCGACAATTTCACCTTTGCCAATATCAAAACTGATGTCCTTGATAGCTTGCTTGTCGCCGTAACGTTTACTGACCTTTTGCAATGATAACAGAGGTAAATCCTCACGCGTTGATAGAGACATTGTTTCTCCTAAAACTGATTCATAGTGAAAACTATGCGGGCAAAGAAACAGCAATACAAGGATTTGGAGTTAAAAATAGTAAGACCTATATAAGAAAAGTGAATATAACTGCTGAAGCTGTCAATTGGGGTTGTTATGGCTTTTAGCTTCCTCGTTATAGGCTTTTAAGTGGTTAATCACTTTCTCTGAGATGGCTTCTAATACAGCTTGGGTATTCCCCTTTGCTACGTTTGTCACTATAAAAATCCCCCGATTCTTCTTGGGATAGATAGCAAGCCAACTGGATGTACCCATGGAACCACCGGTTTGGTAGAGCATTTGTTCATCTGAATGATAGTCATGTGTACGCCAATAAAATGCCGCGCCATGGCCAAACCAATTTTCGTTCAAAAGTTGATGTGATACAGCCAATTCAGGTTGTTTGGACAGCTGGTATTGAATGTAACGAGTCATCGAACCAAGGGTTGAAGTAAGTCCGCCATCTGCAAACCAATAGGCGCTGGCCAAAGGCATTTTATTGCCCTCTGCGTCTGTACCTTGAACAATTTGGGCATACTGGTTATTCGCACCCCTGAACTGAGTCATTTGCTCTCCCGTCTTCGCGGTTATAAATTCGGAAACGAGTAATTTAAGCGGCTTTTGATAAACAGATTCCAGAATATACGCCACTAAATTAGTACCCGCATTTGAATATTGATAGATCTCACCGGGTTTGGAAACAAGTACGACTTTTCTCAGATCATCAAAGTAATTGTCTCTGGTGTAATTTGATATTTTTTCAAAATATGTGCCACGGGCGATATCCTCGCGACTCGCCGCAAAGTCTTGTGGCAGACCGCTGGTATGGGTGATTAAATGTCGCAGCGTAATAAATTGATTTGAGTGCGCTAAGTTGTGATATTCATCATTTTTGAGGTAGTCGCGAATGTCTTTATCCATCTCGACTTTGCCATCGAGTATGGCTTTCGCAACCACTAAGCCTGTATAGGTTTTGGTAATTGAGGCAATTTCGTAAATTGTTTGATTGTTGGGGACATCACCATTGCTGAGTTTGCCCAAATGATATTGGTAAACATTGCCTTCATCGACAATAGCAATTGAAACTAGTTGACCAACATTGCCATCAATCAATTTAATAATGTCAGCTTTTGTGTTTGATTCAAACTGTGTTGCATCGTAACTTTTACACGACGCCAATACTGTCATCGATAGAATAATAATTAATAGGGCTAGGGGGTGAGGCATATACTCATCTCTCTCTTTTGTAAAATATTCCATCGACTATTCCTTGACTCATAAAACCTGTATTAGATTAAAGGAAAAATCTAAGCGAGACATCTCAATATCACAAACTCAAACTTCGGAATTATAAATTCCTAGCTTTTCGCACAAAAAATACGAGTCGCCGTGAAGGGATGCCTTGTTCAATCCATTGCTTTTTCCATTTTTAAATTGTTACGAAATCGAAATCCATTTCCCGATTTCGTAAAAAAACCAAATCAACATTTAACCAAATAAAAAATTAAATCAATAAAAACAAACACTTGATATATGGCACAGCAATTGATTATGGATTGAACATCTGATGGTTACACCACTTAAAATGATAGTTGTAAAAACAAGTGAGGAAAAATGGATACGGTTATTACACCACCAACAAAAAAAGCTCGCCATTGGCAAATAGCGCTGATTGTGGCTGTGGTAGGGTTAGTCGCATGGCTAATGGCAACCCCAAACGCAACCACATCAGTTAAGGCCACCGATATTTGGATCGGTCAAGTCAAGCGAGGTGATATGGCGCTGTCTGTGGCTGGTTACGGTAGCTTAAAATCACGCCATCCACGGTTACTTGCCGCTCAAAGTGCGGGCACGGTGGAAGACATTTTATTTAAACCGGGCGCTGTGGTTACCCGTGATGACGTCATACTACGATTATCTGATCCGCAGGTCAGTTTAGCATTGCGTTCGGCTGAGTTAGATTTACAACGGATAAAAAATGAATATCAACAGTTAAAAATTAACCAAGGCCGTGAAACCCTGTCACAGCAGGCGCAATTTGAACAACTTATGGCTGAATTAGAGAGCGCTGAACTCGAAGTCACCGCCCAGCAACCATTATATGAAGAAGGCATTGTGTCGGCGATTGATTACCAAAGAGCCAGTTTGTTACAAAAACAATTAAAGCGGCGGGTTGCATTGGAACAAGAGCGACTGTCACAACTGGCAACATTACAACAATCAGCATTGACGATTGCCCAATCCAACATTGAAGCACAACAGGTTATTTATCAGGTAACACTGCAACAGTTTGAGGCGCTAAACGTCAAGGCAGGAATTGATGGTGTGGTGCAGTCTATGACGGTTGAGTTAGGACAAACCGTTAATTTGGGTCAATCATTAGCGATGGTGGGCAGTACCACCGACCTATTCGCCCTTGTGAATATTCCGCAGTCGCAACTGCAACAAATTAAACTTCACCAACACGCCAGTATTGATACTCGCACCGGTACTATTGAGGGACAGGTGGTACGCATCAACCCCATTATAGTTGATGGTACCGTTGAAGTTGAGGTCGAATTAACGGGAGCTCTCACTGCAAACGCGCGTCCCGAACTCAATATTCAAGGCAGTATTGACACCGGCACTCGCAGTAATGTGTTGTTTATCAATAAACCCATTAATGCCAGTCGCTTTTCCACCAGCACACTTTATCGCTTAACCGACGAGGGTTCGAGTGCAGAGAAAATAAACGTCCAATTCGGTGCAGAAACTCATGATACCATTGAGGTGGTTTCAGGAGGAGACGCTAATCAGCGTTTTATTTTGTCTGACATGTCCCGTTGGAATGAGCATCAAACAATCACAATTTTATAATTTACGGTTAGTAAGGAAATACACTATGCAACCTCAACCTATTATACACATGTCAAACATAACCAAGTCCTTCACCACCAGTAGTATTCAAACACAAGCACTACGCGGGGTTAATCTCAGTATTATGCCAGGTGATTATGTGTCGATATCGGGTCCATCCGGCTGCGGTAAATCAACTCTTCTCGCATTACTTGGCTTATTGGATAGTGCCAACGGTGGACAATATATATTGGCGGGCAAAGATGTCAGTGATCTGAGTGTCAATCACAGAGCCAGCATTCGCAACCAACACATTGGTTACGTGTTTCAATCCTTTAATTTAATTGATGAATTATCTGTTTTTGACAACATTGCATTGCCGTTGCGCTACCGCCAAACCCTATTGTCTCAAGCAGAGACCAATGAACGCGTAAACCGCTGTTTAGAAAGTGTTGATATGGCTCATAGGGCCCAGCATAAGCCTAACCAACTGTCTGGTGGTCAGCAACAGCGTATCGCTATTGCTCGCGCATTGGTGAATCAACCGGATATTCTGTTAGTCGACGAGCCAACGGGTAACTTGGACTCAAAAAATGGTGACCTGATCATGCAACTCATTGCTGACTTGAATAATAAAGGCACCACGATTTGTATGGTGACACACGACCCTCGTTACGCCAACATGGCCAGTCGTAAACTTCACCTGCTAGACGGTGTGATGGCGGATGAGGTGAACTTGGAGTTGGCGGTATGAATGCATTACTACACTTCTTTCGCTATGACTTATTACTTGCATGGCGCAATATGGTTGCGCGTCCCACTCTCGGTCTAACGGTAATAGCTACGTTAGCCAGTACCTTGGCGACGGTAGCGGTAGTGGTCAATCTGAATATTTTAATTTTAGCCAAACCATTACCTTACCCTGATACTGACAAACTTTGGGTCACGCAACAAAGTGAAACCATTGCTGGTGATGTGCAATACGGTTATCAAATATTACCAGCGCAATATCACATCTACCAAGATACGACGTTTATTGAAAGTATGGTCATTATTCAACAAATCAGGCAGCGACTAAAAGATTTTCCTACCCCAATCAGTATCTATGGTCCAAAAGTCACCCCTGAATATTTTGACCTATTTAATGTTCCCATGTTGCTGGGACGAGGGTTTTCGTCTGACGAATCAATTACCGATGAACGTCGTGTTGTTGTATTGAGTTATGCCTTGTGGCGAGATCACTTTAATCAAGATCGTGATATCGTTGATACCTATACTCAAATTGGCAATGATGCTTACCAAATTGTTGGCGTCGTCCACCCTGACTTTCAACAACCTCAATTACTGGCAATGCGTGATGCTGATATGTGGATGAGCTTCCACGAAGCTGCAGGTGAAATCAATTGGGATAGTATAACGAGCACACTCACGGGTGTTGCGAAACTAAAACCGGGTGTCAACATTGAACAAATGAATGCTGTGCTTGGTGCTCAAATTAATGAACTCTATCAAAATGTCGAAGGTGTTGCTGCCAACACATCAATTGGTGCCAAGTTTATCCCAATTGAAAATGAATTAATCGGCCACAGTCAGCCATTGGCTATCTCACTGCTTATTGGTGTGGTGTTGTTATTAATCGTTGCGGTCACTAACATTACTAACTTATTTCTGTCACGAGCCGCTCAACAGCAACGTGTTATGGCAATACAAGCTGCTATGGGTGCCCATAGCAAACATATTTTTCGTGGTATGTTTGCCGAGTCACTGTTGCTGACCGGTATTGCCTGCATTGTGGGGCTTATTATTGCTGGCTGGGCAATGGTCTGGCTGAAAGAAGACCTGAATAATTTATTTACTCGCATCCAGCAGTTGCAATTAGACCCTCTGACGATTACTAGCAGCTTAGTGGTCAGTTTGGTTATTGCGTTTATCGTGGCGGCTTTAGCGGCAAAAAGAGTCAACTATCAATACCTCAACAGCCAGTTACAAAGCAGTGGTAAAGGGACTTCAGGGCAAATATCCAGTGTCACTCGAAATATATTAATTATGACGCAGGTGTGTCTGACGTCAGTGATATTAATCGCAGCGTCTTCGGTTTTAATGCCAGTGGTATCCAAGCTAAATCAACCCATGGGTATGACGGTCAAAGACAGGTACTATGTACGGGTTGATCGCGGTACAATAAACACTGAACTACCACAGCTTGCGGAGCAACTAAAGCAGCTTTTTTCAAACGACCCCAGAATCGAAAATACCGCAGTGACTGGCTTCAACCCATTACAAATGGGCGCTGAACATTACTTGCATACTAAACAACAGGAACTGATTGGGATTTTTAGTTGGAGCCGTTTTAGTCGTGAAATGTTCGATATACTGGAAATGCCGATTATCAATGGTCGCAGCTTTGACGATGACCACCCGCTTGATCAATTACCGAATGAAATTATTCTCAGCCAGTCATTGGCAAAACGTCTCTATGGTAATGATAATCCTATTGGCGAAACGCTCTACATCGAGGTAGATGAACCAAGGACTGTAATTGGCGTTGTGGCTGATATTAAAGTACCGCGTAGAGGCAACAGTTACGCATTAGAAAGATACTATGTTCCGAGTAATGGTGCTTCATCAATGACATTTGTGTTTAATAGTGAGCAAACATTTACCCGTGAAGACGTTCGCAGTTTGATACACACCATTGATCCTCGCTTATCTGTGTCATATTTCAATACATTGGACGGTGTTGCCAGTACCATTCTTGAACGAGACCGACTGATGGCACAATTACTGAGTAGCTTGATGTTATTAGCCTTATTATTGGCAGCTGCTGGTATTTACGGTGTGCTTAGCTTTAACGTGCAACTCAGACAGCGTGAACTCGGGATCCACCTGTCTTTAGGTGCACAGACTCACAGCGTAATAGCTATGGTGGTTAAACAAAGTATCAAACCCATCATTGCAGGACTATTACTTGGTGTATTATTGCCGGTGTGTGGTTATTTTGCTGGTTTGAAAATCACCAGCTTTAACATGACCACTGATTTTGTCGCTGGCCTGATTGCTATTCCAGTAATGTTAATCGCTGCACTAGGGGCTTGTTATTTGCCGGTACAACAGGTTGTTAAACGCAATCCATTACAGGCACTACAAGAGGATTAGGGCCCATTCACCGTTGTCGCTATGTTCAAGTTGCAACGGTGACTATTCCCTATATGATTATACGTAACAGTTTCAACTGGGATGGCAAGTGGATCAATTGACAACAAACCCAATGATATTAGTGGTAGACGACAAAGCGGATATCCGCCTGAGCCTCAGGTTTCTATTAAATAACCATGGCTTTGATGTGGTTGAAGCTGACAGTTTGAGTCAAGCCTCTGATATTTTAGCCTCAAACACTATTAGTGCTGTGTTGTTAGATATGAACTATCAGTTTGATACTACCTCTGGTCAAGAAGGCTTAAACTTTATCAAGGCTCGGCAAACACTGCCAACACCACCTGTAATAGCAATGACAGCATGGTCTAGCGTAGAACTTGCCGTTGCTGCAATGCAAGCTGGTGCAGTGGATTTTTTTGCCAAACCCTGGAATAACAACACGGTTATTGACACCATCAGCAAACACCTCAAGCAATCATCCGCAAACATGAGTGGAAATCGTGCTGCTCCACCTGAGGAACCAAAGGATGACGATTTATTGTGGAACAGCCCCGCCATGCAATCCTTGCGTACCACGATTGATAAAGTCGCAAAAGCTAACATTAACGTATTGCTGAGGGGTGAAAATGGTACCGGTAAAACACACATTGCCAATTATATTCACCAACAGTCGCAACGGGCGGGGAAATTTGTCTCCGTCAATATGGCAGCAATCCCTGATACACTGTTTGAAAGTGAGCTATTCGGTCATAAAAAAGGGGCCTTTACTGACGCCAAGCAAGATCGCGAAGGACGATTTTCAAGTGCTGAAAATGGCACCTTATTACTAGACGAAATCGGCAGTCTACCATTACCACTGCAAGCAAAATTACTGCGGGTATTAGAATCCAATGAATACGAAGTAGTGGGTGATTCCACGACTCGTAAAACCCAGTGTCGTATTATCAGTGCCACCAATGCACCAATAGAGACCGCTATTGCTGAGGGCGAATTTCGCAGTGATTTATACTTCCGACTGAATACTATTGAACTGATTATTCCCCCACTTAAACAGCGCACCGAGGATATCCTGCCACTTGCTCAGCACTTCTTAACATTGCACTGTGACACCTACCAGCAGGGCTGTACGTCATTTTCTCAAACCGCGCAAAGGGCATTACAAGACTATCACTGGCCGGGTAATATCAGAGAGTTGAACCATGTAATCGCACGAGCTGTTTTGATGGTTGAAGGAGACACTATCACAGAACATGATTTATATTTTTCAGAAAAAAGCCAAGCACAACCAGCGGATATGCCACTGATGACCCTTGCCATGGCGGAGAAAAAGCTATTGTTAATGGCCATGCAACAAAGCCACAATCATGTAGAAGATGCGGCAGCGTTATTGGGTATCAGTAAAAGTGCCATCTATCGGCGATTAGAAAAATATAATGTTACGTCAAAATAAGCCCACCACGACAGGTGGTATATCTTCCATTGAACGCTTTACCCTTATCATCGTTGTTGGTTGTCTGTTACTGGTTTCCATTTTATTGATGGCGCTATTGGTCACCAATGATGCATCACTATTGGTTTATACCACCTGCTACTTTGCGCTTATTTGCATGGCCGTTGTCAGTTACTACTTTTTAAAAAGGCAATTAATCACACCATTGTACAGTCTCACAGCAATACTAGAGGCTATTCGGCGTGAAGATTACTCCATGCGTGTCACTGAACAGTATTCCCACGGCGTATTTTCCCAAATCAATCGGGAAGTAACCTCACTAGCAACCGGTTTGCAAGACAGAAAAAGTCATTATGACCAGCAAGCTATGCTGGTTTTTCGGTTAATTGAACAATTAGCGACGCCCATCATGGTGGCTGATAACAATCAATGCCTGTATCACGCCAATAACGCATTTTCTGTGTGGTGTAAGCAACCGTGGGAAACTCTCAGAGGTACCTCACTGACCGAATTAGGTTTAACGCAAAATTCTCATCAAGGGGCGCTCAAGTGGCAGTTTAACGAAACTCGCCACAGTGCCAAATGGCAATTGCGATACAGTCAATTCAATATGAATAAGCAAGATTACCACCTACTGATCATGACTAATATTGAACATCTTGTACAACAAACCGAACAGCAGGC
>JBELHI010000064.1:0-1513 GCA_042091475.1 Alteromonadaceae bacterium | reverse complement strand
ACTTCCAATAATAAAATGGCGCTAATACAATAATTTGGATTCTGCCTGCAGCCAATTACAATGCTTTTCACTGCTTTCGGCAAACGGGTTTGTTTATTTTTGTTACAAAAAACGTTACATAACATTAGTGTGATGTAGTAGCGATGGTATCCTTTCAAAATAACGAGATGGGCAACGGCCTAATGTTAAAAAAATAGGCCCTTCAGAACAGCTAGCCACTATGATGAGCCTTGAAGGTGATCTGAAATCAACAAGGGTAGGTGCTCTATCAATCGCAACTAAAGGAGAGTTATATGATAAGAATCATCACTTTATTGCTACTTGGCGCTGCGGTGACCTTTGCTTTGTTTGTGTTGATGGCAAAACTGATTACCAACTATGACCGTCTTCCTGAGGAGGCTCCTCCTACAATAGCTGTTGAAGCTGTGATGTCGGATATTGACTCAAAAATAAAAACGATAGATCCCGTGCCTCTGCCACCGCTACCACCCCATTTTTTTTGTGAGGCACCACATTTTATCTGTGAGGCAACACAAATTGAGCCATTGGTGCAAAATACCAATTTACCAGCAACGAATGTGACAGCCCCTCTAGTGATTGGATTTTCAGGTCCAGATATTGATATTTTTCCCAATTTTATTCGATCTTACGGCTTCTTATTGACGCCCATATTAAGGATTGAACCCGTTTATCCTGCTCAGGCAGCCCGCGACAGAAGAGAGGGTTGGGTAAGACTGTCCTTCACCATTACTGAAACCGGTGATGTAGAAGACGTAACGGTGGTCGAATCTCACCCTCGCCATATTTTTGATGGTGCTGCAAAACGGGCCCTCAAACAGTGGAAGCTCAAGCCTTCGATTCAGGATGGTAAACTCGCTAAGAGCTTTGACAATCAAGTTGTGCTTAATTTCTCGCTTGATAAATCAAGATAAAAGCGGGTGTAAAACCCTCCTCAATAATGTGATTGGCTTATGAAAACGAGGTTGTCACTGTAACAACATCAAACAGGGTGACAACACGAGATACTTAATCAAATTTTTAATAGTGGCAATAAGCTGTGTTTGTCATCGGTCCAAACGTAATTAGGGTGAGAGCTGGTGGTGTGTGTAGTTGTCCCGAGTTTGGCGGTAACTTCCTGCAAAAAGGCCTGATTGTCCGTAATAGCCACCCATTGTGTTAGTGGTACTTGGCTCTTATCCAAAGGTAATTGGGTATTGTCAAACGTCACTAATGACTTACCACTATTATAACTGTGGGCCTTTAGAATAGGCATCAAATCAATATGGTTGTTAGAAATGTGGACGAGTATGACACCGTCATCACTCATCCGCTGCCAATACAAATCAAAGGCTTCTTCCGTTAATAAATGAGTGGGAATAACGTCGCTAGAAAAGGCATCAATTATCAGCGCATTCTTACTTGCTTGTTGTTGACTCTGTTCGTTACGTAATGACAAACGTCCATCACCAATCACCACATCTACCTGTGCTTTACTGTTCTTCAAATAGGTAAA
>JBELHI010000063.1:0-13029 GCA_042091475.1 Alteromonadaceae bacterium | reverse complement strand
ACTTGCATCGAGTATCATCAGACAAGCAAATAGGGGTTGATAGTATTCGCGCGGGGATAACCGCAGTGCAGTCTCATGCACAGCTAATGGGTAATAAAGTGTTACTTATTGAAGGCGCTGACACATTAACTGAATCAGCGGCTAACGCACTACTCAAAACTCTAGAAGAGCCTACACCAGGTACCTATATATTACTTGATACCCCAGCGGTTGAGCGTTTATTGCCAACTATTTTAAGCCGCTGCCAGCATCAGGTGGTGCCAATTCCAACCACGTCGGTGGTGGAAAATTGGTTACAGGCGGAGGGCGTCACCGTATCAACTACATTAATAGCGTTCTACCAAACCAAACCACTCACATTATTGCGCGATGACATTCAAAAAACCGAACAGAGCTTTGCTAATTTTTCCCGACAATTGGATGAATTAAGCCAACATAGCATCGTCAGTGTTAGTGCTGAATGTGAGAAAGACATAGACAATACGGTGTCGTGGTTACAAGCCTGGTTAAAACATCGCTGCTTTGAACATAGAGCGCAGTTAGACGGATGGTACAGCGCTTATCAATTATGCCTTAAATTAACGCCCGCATTGAGACATCCAGGGACTAATAAGGCCATTATAATTAATCAAATATTAGCCCGCGTGGTTGCGCTAAATCACGCCTAGCTTAATTTACTCAGTAAGAGGATATGTATTGTGCTTGTTGATTCCCATTGTCACCTTGACCGTTTAGATATGTCAGCCACAGAAATAGAGGCAGCATTAAATCGCGCCCGCGCTAGAGGTATTCAACATTTCCTGTGTGTGGCTGTGTCGGTACGAGAATTCCCTAGTATGCTCGAGGCTATTGCACCCTATCCAGACGTTTCAGCGTCATGTGGCGTACACCCACTACATCAAGAAGATGCATGTGATTTTGATACATTAATGCAGTACGCAAGCCGCGATGACGTTGTTGCTGTGGGGGAAACTGGATTAGACTATTTCTACAGTGCGGAAACTAAAGATGTTCAAATTCAGTCATTTATTGACCATATAAAGGTTGCCAAAGCCGTTGATAAACCCTTAATTATCCATACACGTGGGGCTCGTGAGGAAACCATTGAATTGCTGAAGACCCATGGCCAAGGTAAGGTGAGGGGAGTATTACATTGTTTCACTGAAGATCTGCCGATGGCTGAGGCGGCGATTGAATTGGGCTTTTATATCTCTATTTCTGGTATTGTAACCTTTAACAAAGCCGAAGAACTCCGTGAGGTGGTGAAACAAATCCCGTTGTCATCTTTGCTGGTAGAAACTGATTCACCCTGGCTTGCACCTGTCCCTCACCGTGGAAAACCCAACGAGCCATCATACGTACGCGATGTGGCCGAATACATCGCTAGGCTAAAAGGCGTTAGCCTTGATACGTTGGCAGAAGTCACCACCAATAATTTTTACCAGTTGTTTCATTTGATTGCAAAATCTTAGGTTGGACATAGTGGCTTCATGGCGGCATATTTACTCTCATATTTAGTAATAATACGGGGTAATCATTGCTTGGGAATCAGTACTTAAGAAATACACATGTTTTTTGTTAAATCCATGTTTTCGGCCTAGTAATTTGATGTTAATAGCAGTAGTATGGACTAAAACAAGAGCTACAAAAACGAGTGATTATTATGACGGAAACATTACTGTCTGCAGAGCAAGTTGCTGAAATCCGGAAAGAATTTGATTTTTTCGATCGTGATAAAAACGGTTCAATGGAATTGACTGAATTTATTGAGCTTTTGACTGTTTTATCCCCTAAGACTAAGATGAGTCATGTTGAAGAGGGCTTTGGATTAATTGACACAAATAACGATGGCTCTATCGATTTTGACGAATTTTTAGATTGGTGGCGCACTGGCTGGTGGGAATATTAATCGTAAGATTAAAAGTTGATGTTATCACCCACAGTATGATTTATATGTAAGGCACCTAGAGGTGCCTTTTTTGTTACAAAACTAGATGCTTTTAAAACCGTGGCTGGTGGTATGATGAGGGTAGGTGTTGATGGAAAAGGCTAACTATGTCGTTGATTAAAAAAATACGATTACCCGTTTGGTTTAACCTCTTGTCTGTCGCGTCAGCGGCGATTATCCTGATTTGGCCGTTAACCTTATTTTCTTCGCTGTTTGTTTTTGATGCCCCGAATTCACAACAAGAGGTGAAAAATTGGCTGCTATTTAGTGCACTGAATGGTTGGCCATTAATTGTTGTTGGGATGATATATTGGGGCCGGTTTTTATACACGCATAGCAGGAAAAAATTAGCTATTTTGGTCACTGCTACGCCGTTACTGTGTTTGTTGTCTTTAGGCTATTTATTTTATCAGGATAGGCTTGAGGAACAGTGGGCATTTTCAAGCTATCAAAATGAGCACGATGTGGCCTTGGTTAAGGCTGTAATCGATGGCGAGCTAGGTCAAATTGATACATTATTCCAACATCAAAACGCGAACTTAGATGTACTCAATAGGAATTACCATAGTCCTTTGGTAATAGCTTACAAAGCACAACAAATTGACAGCTTTGCTTATTTGCTTGAACTTGGCGCTCAGCCTAATTTGATGCACCAAACAAAACTCAAAACTACTGTTGCCGGATTTATATTGAGTGACCGCAACAGAGATAATATTGCGACTAAACTAGACTATTTGAATTTGCTGATCAGTGCCGGTTTAGACTCGACCCTTGCCAATAGAAATCAAAGTTTATTTCATTTGAGTGCTATTAACAGTCCAGAGATAATGCAAATGTTTTTAACCTTAGGTGTTGATTACAACATTAAGTTAAATTGGGGAACCCCTTTGGAACATGCCATCCTGTTCAATAAATGGCACAACGTCACGGTGCTACTCAAGTTACCCGATATTCAAATTACCGATCGGGCCATCGCACTGGTTAATGACAGCATTACAGAACTAGAGAGTCACAAGTACAAAAGCAACGCAGTAGATAACCTAGCGTCACATCACCAAGCACTGCAGTTATTGAACAATCTGCACGGTGTAAAACTTAATCAATAATTATTAATTGCCGTACATTCCAGTAATAAAAAGCCCAGCAAAAATGCTGGGCTACGGGTTATTCATTGTTCTCAAGACCCTCTGTTTTGTGGGTCTTAAGTATTACAGCCCTAAGGCAACCTTCGGCTCGACATAACTCATAGTAATCGAGTCACCAAGGGCATCTTGTACTGCTTTATAGGTAACCTTGCCTTGATATACATTAAGACCATTGAGCAAATTGACATCATCAGCCATGGCTTGCTTCAAGCCCTTGTTTGCTATTGCTAAACCAAACGGCAAGGTCGCATTATTCAACGCTAAAGTAGACGTTCTCGCCACGCCGCCTGGCATGTTGGCAACACAGTAATGAACTACGTCGTCAATCACGAATACGGGATCTTGATGTGTGGTTGCCTTAGCCGTTTCAAAACAACCGCCTTGATCTATCGCTACATCAACAACCACTGCACCCGTTTTCATCGCTGCAATGTGAGTCTTAGTTAACAGTTTTGGTGCGGCTGCGCCTGGGATTAGCACTGCACCAATCACTAAGTCTGCTTCTGATGACAAAGTTTCAATGGCATCAGCCGTTGAGTAAATAGTTTTAACGCGGCCGTCAAAAATATCATCTAACTCGCGCAAGCGGGTCAGTGAACGATCTAGAATGGTGACGTCAGCACCAAGGCCCACCGCCATTTTAGCTGCATTGGTACCAACTACACCGCCACCAATAACGAGGACTTTACCCGGGGCTACACCTGGTACGCCACCAAGTAGGGTGCCGTTGCCACCGTATGCTTTCTCTAGGTAATGGGCGCCAGCTTGAATTGACATACGCCCAGCCACTTCACTCATTGGTGCCAATAGCGGTAATCCACCACGGTGGTCTGTTACTGTTTCGTAGGCGACACAAGCAGCCCCAGACGCTATTAGAAGCTCTGTTTGTGTGGGATCTGGTGCTAAGTGGAGATAGGTATATAGGATTTGGTCAGGGCGCAGCATTTTACATTCGTTAGGCTGCGGCTCTTTAACCTTTACGATCATTTCTGCGCGAGCAAATACTTCTTCGGGCGTATCAACAATTGTCGCCCCAGCAGCAATATACGTTTGGTCACAAAAACCAATATTTAAACCTGCGTCTTTTTGTACAATGACAGAATGACCGTGATTGACAAATTCTTTTACCGCACTTGGGGTTAAACCCACGCGATATTCATGATTTTTAATCTCTTTTGGTACACCAATTAACATGGCTATCTCCTGCTGTGTAAGTGTGCTAAGTATATGGCATAATCCTTGGTATTAATCTCTTTATTTTTTCAATTGCTGGTATATAATTTTGTTGAAATGCAAATTTATAGTGAAAGATATGTTAATTAAAACACCTAGGCATTTAGATAACATCGACCGCCGTATTCTTGATGTATTGCAAGATGATGGTCGTATTTCAAACGTAGCATTAGCAAAAACGGTGGGCTTGAGTCCAACCCCATGCCTAGAACGTGTGAAGCGTTTAGAGGAGCAGGGATATATCACTGGTTATTATGCTAAGGTCTCAGCGGATAAGCTAGGTGCCGCGATGTTAGTGTTTGTTGAAATAACCTTAACTAAGACCGCCACAGATATTTTTGAAGAGTTTTCAAAAGCGGTTAAATTGTGCCAAGACATTCAAGAGTGTCACCTAGTGTCGGGTAACTTTGATTTTCTACTAAAGGCCAGAGTCGCGGATATGTCGTCTTACCGAAAATTATTGGGCGACACTTTACTGCAGTTGCCGGGCGTCAGTGAATCTAGAACCTATGTTGTGATGGAAGAGGTTAAGCAGACTGAGAAAGTGCGAGTAAATATCTCCTAGAATTAGTACTGGAAAATAAATTAGCGATAAAAGATCGAATTTGTAGCGCAAAAGTGATAATTTTAACGTCTATTTATCGGGTTTCAGCAAGTAGCCTAAATTATAGTCATATCATAAGGATAGAAGAATACAAATGCCTCGCTTAACGGGAACACAACGAATGTTGGAAGTAGCAATGATATTGACCAGTGCCCTTGCACTGTTCATGCTACTATCGTTGTTGACGTTCCATGAGAGCGATGCCAGCTGGAGTCAATCAGGCGCTTATCACGAAATTCATAATGCGGCCGGTAGCATGGGTGCAAAATGCGCCGATTTATTGTTCACATGGTTTGGTCATATAGCATTTGCTTTTCCCTTTTTTGCTGCCGTAGTTGGTTGGTTTTTATTTCAAAAGACACGGCATGTTCTGGATTTAGATTACTTAACAATTTCACTGCGCTTGATTGGCACACTATTGATGTTAATTGCGGTGACGTCCCTGACTAGTTTAAATGTTGAAAACCTGCATTACTTTTCAGCGGGCGGAGTTATGGGCGACGTGATTGGTCAGTCCTTATTACCGTATTTCAGTAATGCGGGAACCAGCCTGTTACTGCTTTGCTTTTTGTGCACTGGCTTTACATTAACTACCGGAGTTTCTTGGATAACAGTGATAGACGGTATTGGCTTTGGTTGCATAAAGCTTCTATCCACCGTGTACTTGTGGATTAAAAGAATCACTAATAAGACGGTGACACATGCCCCAGAAATGGCAGATGAGCCAATCGTTGATGTCGCCAAATTAGATGATAACAGCGTAGCCGATAGCATTGCTGATAGCGCGGTTAAAAAATCGCTTTTCAGTGGGTTTACTCGCAACAAAGCGATAGATAAATCAACAACGAACGACGTGCAAGATGAAGCGAAACCAGTGCTTGGGCAGGATATTACAAAGAGTGCTCCATCTACCGAGTTAGTGATCAGTGACGACTTGGTGCCGAAACAAAGTGAAGGGGTACAAACACCCGACAGTGACGCCGATGAGCCCATGGTGTCAGAACAAATCCCAAATGTATCATCTAAAATTATTACCCCTGTATCAATTAACGATACACCCGTAACCGCAATGCCATCAGTGGATTTATTAGAACGGCCAGGACAAAATGAAAACCCAATTACCCAACAAGAGTTGGATATTGTATCCCGTCTTGTGGAGGATAAATTAGCTGACTTTAATATTGCCGCCAATGTTGTTGGTGTTTATCCCGGTCCTGTGATTACTCGCTTTGAACTTGATTTAGCACCGGGTATGAAGGTCAGCAAAATATCAGCATTATCTAAAGATCTGGCTCGTGCGTTATCTGCAATTTCCGTGCGTGTAGTGGAAGTTATTCCCGGTAAATCTGTTATTGGCTTGGAACTACCCAATAAACACCGCGAGATTGTGCGCTTGAGTGAGGTATTAAACTGTCGTCAGTTTGAAGATTCAGGTTCGAACCTTACCATGGTGCTTGGAAAAGATATTGGCGGTAAATCAGTGGTGGTAGATTTGGCAAAAATGCCCCACCTACTCGTTGCAGGCACAACAGGTTCTGGTAAGTCCGTTGGTGTAAATGTGATGATCTTGAGTTTGCTTTACAAGTCCTCACCAGATGATGTTCGTATGATCATGATAGATCCTAAAATGTTAGAACTGTCTGTTTATGAGGGTATACCACACTTGCTGGCTGAGGTTGTTACGGATATGAAGGAAGCAGCCAACGCATTGCGTTGGTGTGTGGGTGAGATGGAGCGCCGCTACCGCCTAATGTCTGCCTTGGGAGTAAGAAACTTAAAAGGTTTTAACAGCAAAGTAGAACAAGCCATTGCTGATGGTCAGCCAATCAAAGATCCCCTATGGCGCGCCGAGGATTCCATGGCTGAGGAAGCACCGGATCTAGAGAAGTTGCCGAGTATTGTGGTTGTGGTAGACGAGTTTGCGGACATGATGATGATTGTTGGCAAAAAAGTTGAAGAGCTTATTGCTAGAATCGCGCAGAAAGCCCGTGCCGCAGGTATTCATCTAATACTGGCCACTCAGCGTCCATCGGTAGACGTTATTACCGGTCTTATTAAGGCTAACATTCCTACCAGAATTGCTTTTCAGGTATCATCTAAAATAGATTCACGAACCATTATGGATCAGCAAGGCGCAGAAGCCTTACTGGGCATGGGTGATATGTTGTATTTACCACCAGGAACAGGTGTACCGACACGAGTTCACGGGGCTTTTGTTGACGACCATGAAGTACACGCCGTTGTTGCTGATTGGAAACGCAGAGGTCAGCCTCAATACATCGATGAAATCCTCAATGGCGAGAGTGCCGGTGACGTATTACTCCCCGGTGAACAAGCAGAATCAGAAGACCAAGAAATGGATGCATTTTATGACGAAGCGGTCGCGTTAGTAACGGAAAGCCGAAGAGCATCTGTGTCCAGTGTACAACGCAAATTTAGAATTGGTTATAACCGCGCAGCAAGAATTGTCGAACAAATGGAGCTATCCGGTGTCGTAAGTGCACCAGGCCATAATGGCAACCGCGAAGTTATCGCACCACCACCGCCAAAGGATTAATTTATGATTAAAGCGATTATCACCACCTTAACTCTGGTTACTGGGTTTGCAACTCAAGCCACAGTGGAAGATATGTCGACCCCGTCGGCAAAACAACAACTGCAACAATTACTTAGTAACCTCAATACCTATGACGCAACGTTTACTCAAGAGGTCGTTGACCGCAATAACGAGGTATTGCAGTCATCGCAAGGGCGCTTGACCATGCGCCAGCCCAACCAATTGATTTGGCATGTGATTGGTGAAGATGAAAGTAAATTAGTGGCTGATGGTAGCACGATTTGGCACGAAGACAGTTTCAGTGAGCAAGTCATTGCAATGACACAAGCGGCGACAGCCAATAACAATCCATTTTTATTACTCGCGGAACCTGACAGCAAACACTGGGATGAATATCAGGTATTGTACCAACAAGGCAGCTTTACTGTGTCATCTTCAGATCCCAGAGCTATGATCCAATCCTTGGTACTGCGGTTTAACGGTGAAACTTTAACAAGCTTTGATTTTATTGATAACCAACAACAACGTTCAGCCATAGTATTCTCGGAGATTCAACAGGGTATCAGCTTAAGTGATACGGTGTTTGATTATCAATTACCAGTGGACTACGACTTAGACGATCAACGTTAAGTAGCGCCTGTCAGATGCAAAACGATGACCTATTTAGTAACGACACAAGATTCCAGCCACTCGCTGCAAGAATGCGTCCGCGCACTGCAGCAAGCTATATAGGTCAACAACATCTACTTGGCGCTGACAAACCGTTAGCCAAAACCCTTGCCAGTGGCCGTATTCACTCAATGATATTATGGGGCCCGCCCGGCACCGGAAAGACCACCCTAGCAGAAATGATAGCAGAACACGGCAATGCTCATATTGAGCGTGTATCCGCGGTGACTGCAGGGGTAAAGGATATTCGCCAAGCCATTCAAACGGCTCAGTCAGTCGCCACCAGTGATGGTAAACAAACCGTTATGTTTGTGGATGAGGTTCACCGTTTTAATAAAAGTCAGCAGGACGCTTTTTTACCATTCATTGAAGACGGCACAATAGTATTTATTGGTGCTACCACGGAAAACCCTGCGTTCGAATTAAACAATGCGTTACTTTCACGGGCGCGGGTCTATGTACTCAAATCTCTCACTACTGAAGAACTCAAACAAGTGGTGCATCAAGCTTTAAAAGAAGATGCGGTGTTGTCTCAGCAATCATGGGAAATAACTCTTGAGGCACTAGAGTTATTGGTTGATGCGGCTCAGGGAGACGCACGTAGAGCATTGAACAGCATTGAATTAGCGACGGATTTTGCAGAGAATTTTAGCTTAGACGTGGCTTGCGTTAAACAAGCCCTTGGGGAGAAGGTCGCGCAGTACGATAAAAATGGTGATCATTTTTACGACCTAATATCGGCATTTCATAAATCAGTAAGAGGCTCAGCGCCAGACGCTGCATTGTATTGGTATGCACGCATGTTAGCAGCGGGTTGTGATCCCTTGTATGTCGCCCGTAGGTTACTTGCCATAGTCTCAGAAGACATAGGTAATGCAGATCCAAGAGCCATGCAAGTTGCTCTCAATGCGTGGGACATTTTTCAACGGGTAGGTCCCGCAGAAGGCGAGCGGGCTATCGCACAAGCGACGGTATACTGCGCTTGTGCTGCAAAAAGTAACGCCGTTTATAACGCCTTTAACCAAGCCAAAGCCATGGTAAAGGCGGAAAGTCATTTACCGGTTCCAGAGCACTTACGCAATGCCCCAACGGACCTACACAAGGATTTGGGCTTTGGTGACGGTTATCGTTATGCCCACAATGAGTCAGAAAACTATGCCGCGGGTGAATGCTATTTTCCACAGCAATTACAAGATACTCAGTTGTACATACCGACAGATAATGGGCTAGAGAAAAAAATTAAGCAAAAGTTAAGCTATTTAGCAGCGCGTGATAGCCAAAGCGAACAGAAGCGATACAAAAAATGAATCAGTGGTTAATTTATGCAGCAATTGGCTTTGGTGGCGCATTAGGCGCATGCTCTCGATATTTTCTTGCGCAATTAGCCCTTCAAGTGTTTGGTAAAGGCTTTCCTTTTGGTACACTGCTTGTAAATATTATCGGCTCTTTGCTATTGGGTATGATTTACAGCGTTGTAGAGCAGGGCGTAGTAGCCATTCAATTGTGGCGTTCGCTGATGATGGTAGGTTTTTTAGGGGCGTTAACCACGTTTTCAACGTTTTCATTGGACACTCTGCTATTAATACAGCAAGGCGAGTGGCTAAAAGGTGGTTTAAACGTCAGTTTAAATGTGACATGTTGCCTGCTGGCAGCATGGTTAGGTATGCAATTAATTAAAGGTTTATAAAACAACAATGTTAGATCCCAAGTATTTACGTAATGATGTAGAAGTAACCGCAGAGCAACTAGCAACCCGAGGTTTTAGTCTTGATGTCAGCAAGTTAAACGAACTTGAAAGCACGCGTAAATCACTGCAAGCGCGAACCGAAGGACTGCAGAACGAGCGAAATGTACGCTCAAAATCTATCGGTAAAGCCAAAGCGTCGGGACAAGATATTCAGCCGTTACTCGCCGAAGTGAGTCAATTGGGTGACGATCTAGATCAAGCCAAATCTGATTTGGCAGCATTGTTAGATGAAATCAAGCAAATTGCTTTATCCGTACCTAACTTACCTGACGCATCCGTGCCGCAGGGTAAGGATGAATCAGATAACAAAGAAATATATTGTTGGGGTGAGCCTATAACCTTTGACTTTGAGGTCAATGATCACGTTGACGTAGGTGAGGGCTTGAACAACGGCTTGGACTTTGAGAGTGGTGTTAAATTATCAGGTGCTCGGTTTGCTGTAATGCGTTCAGACGTAGCTAAGATGCACCGAGCACTCGCTCAGTTCATGCTTGATCAACACACTGAAGAGCATGGTTATACAGAAATGTATGTGCCTTATTTGGTTAACGCCGATTCTTTGTACGGTACAGGACAATTACCTAAGTTTGGTGAAGATTTATTCCATACTAAGCCAGCAACAGAAGAAGGTCAGGGCTTATCTTTAATACCAACCGCTGAAGTCCCTCTAACAAATTTAGTTCGTGATGAGATTTTATCTGCCGACCAGTTGCCGTTAAAAATGGTAGCACACACACCGTGTTTTAGAAGTGAAGCTGGATCTTATGGTCGTGATACCCGCGGCTTGATCCGCAATCACCAATTTGAAAAAGTTGAACTAGTACAGATCGTCAAACCTGAGGACTCGTTTGATGCTCTTGAAGCGTTGACCGGCCACGCAGAGAAGATCTTGCAACTACTTGAGCTGCCTTACCGTAAAGTACTCTTGTGTACTGGTGATATGGGCGCAAGTGCTTGTAAAACATATGATCTGGAAGTTTGGTTGCCAGCACAACAAGCATACCGTGAAATATCATCTTGTTCTAACATGTTGGATTTCCAAGCGCGCCGTATGCAGGCCAGATTCCGTACAAAGGAAAGCAAAAAGCCAGAATTGGTGCACACCTTAAATGGCTCAGGTCTTGCGGTAGGGCGTACCCTAGTGGCTATATTGGAAAATTACCAGAATGCCGATGGCAGTGTTACCGTACCTGACGCACTAGTGCCTTATATGAAAGGCAAGCAAGTCATCAGCAAGTAACAATACCTGTCGCCGCACTTATGCCGTTATCAGTAATGGGTTAATTACGGTGGCAATAGAAGATAAAAATTTAATAGAAAGCCTAACTTAAGGCCTGTGGCCTTAGGTTGTAGTAGGATATGTTATGTTTGATAGTGAAGACGGACGATATGTGCGGCGGTTTGTATACCGTTCAGTGATGTGCGCAAGTATTGCGGTTATTATATTTATGTTATTTACCATTTTTACCGCGGTTTATGATGGCATGGTTTAATCAGGCTGTTTTAACAAATAGCTAAACCCTACGGCACTCTCAACTACTTCATATCGTGATTAGAATCTATTGAGACACAAAGTCTACAGGCATTTGGCGGGTTTTGGTAGACCGGCCAATTTGGTTGCTTGTTTTGCAGGGCCTTTGGGAAATAATCGCTGTAGGTACCTGCTATTAGCCTTGTCCTCGCCAAACTCTGGTTTCATAGCTTTAATTAATGCGCGCATAGCAGGGCTGGTATCGTAAGTTAAGTAGAACTGTCTGACGAAGTACACCACGTCAAGGTGCTCTTGAGTTAATTCAATTTCTTCCTGTTTGGCAAGTGTGGCCACCAAGTCTTGATCCCAATCATTGAAATCTAACAGATAACCTTGTTTGTCTGTGGCAATCTGTTTGCCGGCAAAACTCACATAATAACTCATGACCAACTCACTGTTTTACTGTAGCTAAGGGTTAATTCTACCCAGTCTGAATAGGTAATTGCTTTGAATGGGGGGCTAATGCTGATGCCTCGAGCGCTGGCATCACTTTCTAATACATAGACAGTCACATTGGATGGTAATTGAGCCATTGTATTTGCTTGGCGCATCCAATAAACGGCATCGTTAATCAACAAAATCCCGTCGTCTTTCGCAACAGACGGCAATAATTCACGGGCTTTTTCGAGGGAGCAAGAGAACTGATGTAAAATCATTAGTAGGTAACCAGATGTTGATAGCTTGATAACTGTTGTTGCCAATCACGTTGGCACAGGACAGTGACGTCAATGCAAAGATCGTCCTTTGTGAGGCCCCGCGTTTGCAGTGCGCTTTCGCAGACGTAGATATCTTCAATATCGTAGAAGGGCAGTGCGGCAAAGGTTTTAGTTAAGTCTTTTGCCGAAAGTCGCGCAGCATGTTGCTGTTTCAGTAACTGATAAACCCCGTCACCGGTAAAAAACAACCCAACGGATTGTTCAAAACTTCCGAATATGAGGGCCATATCTAATGATTCAGTTGCCTTTGCTGTGGTAAAAGGCCCACAGGTATTGATAAAAGCTAATCGTGTTAACATTAAAATTGCACCACTCGGTCTGCGCTGTTAGCGAGATCAACAAATTCAGCTAAGCCACAACTAGTCACATGCTCGGCAAGGTTATGATGTGCTAGGTCAGCGTCATTCGCGTCAAGCTCACTGACAATCCCTCTCGCGTTTGCTGCGGTAACGCAGGTATATAAAGAGACATCATGTTCTGTTGCCAGTGAAGCCCAATCACTGACCACATTGTGCCTGTCAGTTAATGTCACTGCTAACGCGTTGGCATTGGCAACGCCAGGACCGTAAAAAAACACACCTTTAATGGAATGGCCTTTGGCAATGATCTGGCGGGCAAAATTAACACCATGGGTGCTGTTGTAATCATCCAATGGATGGGCTGTAACTAATAAAGTAAACGTAGACATAAAAAAAATCCCGACATAAGTCGGGATATTTTAACGTATATTTTGCTTAGCAACAATTAATCGTCGTTACTCATAAAGCCAAGGATGTGAAGAATGGCCGTAAACAAGTTAAGAATGTTCAAGTACATTGATACCGTTGCTAATACATAGTTTGGCTGTTCACGCACAATACGGCTGGTATCGTAAATGAT
>JBELHI010000062.1:0-13089 GCA_042091475.1 Alteromonadaceae bacterium | reverse complement strand
TATCACCTAAACCATTCATAGTGCTATGCAAACATTAATTTGTTTTATGCGTCTGACTCTGTGTCGTCATCTTCTTCTAGACAAGCAACAAATTCTTCAGCAGTAAGGATTATTCCCTCCTCCTCATGGCCCACCGGAAACACCAAAATATGCGTTCCATTACTTTCCATACCCGGTAACCATTGCTCAAACCATTCAGTGAAAGATACCGCTTTGGGTTCCACGTTATCTAATTGCCCATCAAGCCAGTCCGTTGCTAATTCTGCTGTAGGCCAGATAGGAAAACACATGTCATCGCCCGCTTCCAGCATGATCCAACCATCACCACCGAACAAACCATAAACCTCTTGGTGTTTTAGTAATTGTGTAATGCAATATTCCGCGCGTTCTTCTGGCTCAAAACTGGCAATGTGTTGGCGTTCGCCTTCAGTAAGGATCAATGACATAAAACAGTACTCTTCTGTGCTAATTAATGGGAAAAAATATACTCTGCTGATCATACCCCATTCCAACAAAAAACGCACAGTCTGATAACACAATCTGCCAGTAAACTCGGGTGTTTATCCATTCATTGTGTAAACATTAACAATGGCCTGCAGTAAAGCTAACAATTCTTGCGCTTTTTCACGCGGGCAGATTTGTTTTATAAAGGCTTTCAATGGTACCATCTCAGCATTAACACTCTCAGTATCAATGGATAGTTTTGCTATGAAATTTGTATCTTTTAATATCAACGGCATTCGTGCCCGCCTTCATCAATTACAAGCGTTAATTGATGCTCATTCACCCGACATTATTGGTCTACAAGAGATCAAAGTCGACAATGACAAATTTCCTATTGCTGATGTGGAAGCTATGGGATATCACGTCTATTTTCACGGGCAAAAAGCCCACTACGGTGTGGCATTGATGTCTAAACAACCCCTTGAAGATGTCCAATACGGCTGGCTTACTGACGACGAGGATGCGCAAAAGCGCATGATCATGGGTACTATGAAGGATGCTGACGGCAATAACATAAGAGTATTAAACGGCTACTTCCCACAAGGTGAAAGCCGTGAACATGAAACTAAATTTCCTGCTAAGCGACAATTCTATGTCGATTTAATGTCACATTTGAATACTCACCACACACCGGATGATGATGTGATAGTCATGGGTGACGTTAACATTTCTCACACAGACGCAGATATTGGTATTGGCGAGCCAAACCGAAAACGCTGGCTGAAAACCGGTAAATGTAGTTTTTTACCTGAAGAAAGAGAATGGATGGAAACGTTAATGAGTTGGGGTTTCACCGACAGTTTCCGTGCACTACATCCGGCCACAGATGACAAGTTTAGCTGGTTTGATTATCGCTCTCGTGGTTTTGACGATAACAGAGGCCTGCGTATCGATATGGTCATGGCAACCCCTGCATTACACCAACGTTGCGTTGAAGCCGATGTAGATTATGAACTGAGAGGCATAGAAAAGCCATCAGACCATGCGCCTATTTGGGCAGTCTACAAGTAACTCAATAAGCCATGACAATCATCCAATCTATAAGCTTTTTAATTGTGGCGGTTGTTATTACGGGTGTGGTACGTGTTTGTTCGTATCACACCATTGTTAGCGCGCCGGTATGGCAGCACCGTTTACTTGCCTGTGTTATTGGCCTGATTATATTGTGGTCATTTCAAACGCGCCTAGTGCCTGGCCTAGAGATACATTTTTTAGGCCTATCAATAGTGACCCTGTTCATAGGTTTTAGGTGGGCAATGCTCGTTGGTACGTTTGCTTTCTCTGTCACTCATATGGCACTAGGAGGCAATCTTAACATCTGGGCTATAAAACTATTAATAGCTTGTTATGTACCTATCCTAACCACCTATCTTTTATATATTTTGAGCTTTCATAAACTACCCAGAAACTCGTTTGTTTACGCGTTTGTCTGTGCATTTTTGGCAGGCGGTGTCAGTGTTGCTTTGACCTTCGCACTATTGAGTGGTTATTATGTGCTAGACGGTTTGTATTCCTGGGATGTGGTGTTTAACAACTATTTAGTTATTACCCCGCTCATGGTATTTCCCGAGGCTATGTTCAATGGCATGATCACAACAATCTTACTGGTACATAGGCCACACTGGCTATATACCTACCACGATAAACAATACAGACAGGTATGACATAAAGCTATGATAACCCCAGCCCTAAGCATCATTGTTTTTAACCTTGTCATTTTATTTTTATTTTATGGCGTTGCCGTTAAACAACTGAAATTATCAACCCTGAAGCAGATAGCGGTGGCTGATTTGGTGGTATTAATCTTTGTGGTTATCGTCGTCGGCTTAAAATACAGTGCATCAGACATAGAGTTGTGGTCAACCCGGTGGCACTGGTTAGCCTATACCGTCATTAGTTACGCGTTGATGGAGATCCCGTTTGTTATGGTATTTTTAAAACGCCATAACAAACACAAATAACCACAGTTTTAAGTTAGGGTAGAAGCACTCTACTCCCGATCAAACACCCGAGCTATATTGGCCAATTCAGGCTTGCCCTCAAGCAGCTCGCCTTGAGTTAAACCCGTGAGTTCATGGGGAAATACAAGCCACTGCTCGGTTTCATGTAAATAATAATCTGGAACAAGCGCAGTTTTATTATTTTTTGGCTTGTAATAGGGACAGGCAATACGAACATTTTTTGGCATGTCCGCGCCTTTGATTGCTTTCACTTTATCTATCAACGCCTCTATGCTTCTACCAGAGTCAAACACATCATCAACAATCAGTAAATTGTGCTCAGCATGGATATTCTCTAACAGATATTGTAAGCCATGTACTTTGACCTGCTTTTCTTGTATTCCTATTCCACTGTATGACGAAGTTCGGACCGCGATATGGTCAGTATCAACGTTGTGATACGCAAAATACTCTTGCACAGCAATACCGATAGGTGTACCTCCACGCCAGATGGCAACAATAAAGGTGGGTTTGAAATCACTTTGATAAACCGCAGACGCTAACCTAAACGAATCTTCCAGTAATTGGTTGGCGCAAATAAAATGCTTTTTCATAAAACTCACTTGTTAAATAATACTGAGTATTAGTATACACATTTGAACCAGCGCAGGCACTGACTATTAAGAAAATACCGCTGCCACATCGACTTAGCTCTGTGATACCATAAGTGAGGTTTATAAGTATTCTATAGCACTAAAAATTATGGCAAAAATAGGCATTTTTGATTCTGGTATTGGCGGTCTTTCAGTTGCAGCAGCGGTACGGCAACAACTACCTGAGCACGATATTGTGTACCTTGCGGACTCAGCTTATGCCCCCTATGGTGACAAAGCACTCGAGCTTATAGAATCTCGAGCCCATGCAATAACACAAAAGCTTGTTGCCTTGCACTGTGACATCATAGTCGTGGCTTGTAATACTGCCACGGTCAATACCATTGATAATCTACGCAACACTTATCCCGTGGTGTTTGTTGGTGTCGAGCCAGGCATAAAACCAGCCATTAAACTCAGCACTAACAAACGCGTGGGTGTTCTTGCGACTCAACGTACCGCCGATAGCCAACGTTTCAAACACTTCAAATCAGGTTTTTCATCTGAAGCAGAAGTGTTTGTCCAGCCCTGCCCTGGCCTTGTTGAACAAATAGAAGCGTTACAAATCAACGCCGTCAAGACTCGTGAACTGGTGTCGTTATTTGTCTCGGCTTTGATAACACAAGACGTTGACACTGTGGTACTCGGATGTACTCACTACCCATTCATTCAACAGCATATCAAAGCAGTTGTACCAAACAACATACAGTTGGTTAACACCAGTAATGCTGTTGCTCAGCAAGTGGCAAGAATGGTGGATAAACTATCCAAATCGTCAAAGCAGGCAGGTCTTTTTCAAGGTATTACAAGCGGCAGCACCGAGCAACTGGCTAGGGCCATTGAAACATTGCTCGATATCGCTGTTGAACCCCTTGTTTGGAAAGATTAAAACCATTCTTTACGAAATGAAGCGTCAAGTTGTGAAAAGGCCACTTTTAATAAGTACGCCAAGGAACGATACGTAGGTTTTTTCTCAAGTTGCTGAAGATTACAGCCATTTTGCTGCATTTTCGTGTGAATCTCTCGATACCAAGCACCCGTTTGTGGAGGTAAATCCGTTTTCGCCCTCATCCCCAGCCAATAAAGCCCTTGCACCGGAAAGCTTAACACCATTAACCCCATAGCAACGGCTTGAGGTAAGGCATGTTGGCCCATTAAGTTCAACACAATAGCAACCACGGCTATGCTGACCGGCGGCATATATTGAATACCAAAACGGGTGGCAGCAATAATCTTAGGCTCGGGAAAAATAGCATTTAATGATGCTTCTTGTGGCCAGAGTTTACTATAATCCTGACCTTCTTTTAACGTCTTAAAAATATTAATAGCCATTCAAAAATACCTCGGCTCTACTCAACATTAATTTTATCACCTGTTACATTTATATTACGTTGAAAAAGCCAATAGTGCACAACACTATTTACCAAACCATCAAATGAATAGGTCAGAATCTGCTTTGTGCTGTTTTTACTCCTTGGTTCGTTACAAAAAAATCAAACCAATAGCCTCTTTCCTCAGTAAACTACTGATAACACCCATGTACCATCAACTACAAAATTTATTGTAATTAAACACATGCGTTAATAAATCACTTATTTGGAAATTCTGGTATCATCAACAGAATTATCGTACTCGCGTACTATTCTAACTATTAAATTAATCTTGGAGTGCTCCATGTCTGACACAAGACATTGTAAACTATTAATCCTAGGCTCTGGCCCAGCGGGTTATTCCGCTGCAGTATATGCCGCTCGTGCAAATCTAAATCCTGTCCTTATCACAGGTATACAACAGGGCGGTCAACTGACCACAACTACTGAAGTTGAAAACTGGCCTGGTGACCCCGAAGGCCTAACGGGTCCTGACCTAATGGTACGCATGCAAAAACATGCAGAGAAATTTGATACAGAGATCATTTTTGACCATATTCACACCACAGAACTTAATAATGGCCCATTTACATTGATAGGTGATAACGCAACCTATACATGCGATGCACTGATTATTGCAACGGGTGCCTCGGCTAAATATTTGGGCTTACCTTCTGAGCAGGCGTTTATGGGTAAAGGCGTATCTGCATGTGCTACTTGCGATGGTTTCTTCTATCGCAATCAGAAGGTTGCTGTGATTGGCGGTGGTAATACCGCAGTTGAGGAAGCCTTGTATCTTTCAAATATTGCCTCTGAGGTACATGTCGTGCACCGTCGTGATACCTTCAGAAGTGAAAAAATCCTTGCTGATAGGCTGCTAGAAAAGGCCAAAAATGGCAACGTTACATTGCACCTGAACAAACAGCTAGATGAAGTTTTAGGCGATGATATGGGCGTCACGGGCGTTCGTATTAAAGATACACAAAGTGACAATAAAACAGACCTTGACGTTATGGGGCTCTTCGTTGCCATTGGGCACAAACCTAATACTGACATCTTTTCTGGACAATTAACCATGAAAGACGGCTATATTAAGATAAATAGTGGATTAGAAGGCAATGCCACACAAACCAGTGTCCCGGGAGTATTTGCCGCTGGTGATGTGTGTGACCATGTATACCGTCAGGCCATTACCTCAGCTGGCACAGGCTGCATGGCTGCATTGGACGCAGAAAAGTATCTAGATAGCCAGTGATTTCTACAGGGGCAGTTAACTAACTAATGATACAGTTACATCAAGTCACTGAGGCGCTGCAATTTCCAGCGCCACAACACGCAATGTACGAGCCCAATGGTTTGCTAGCATTTGGTGGTGATCTGTCCCCTGAGCGTTTACAGTTGGCTTACTATCATGGAATATTTCCGTGGTTTAGCGAGGATGAACCCATCCTTTGGTGGTCTCCAGACCCTAGGGGTGTGTTACTATTTGAGAATTACAGTCCTTCACGCAGCCTGTTAAAGTTGATTAGGAAACAAAAGTACACGATAACTGTTAATCGTAGCTTTGCAGAGGTTGTAAAGGCCTGTGCATCTGTCCCACGTGGTGGTGATGGCGTGTGGATAACCAAAGACATGCAATCCGCTTACATCGCATTACATCAACAAGGCCGAGCCCATTCAGTTGAAGTTTGGCATGGCGATAGCTTGGTCGGCGGCTTGTATGGGGTTGCAACGGGCGCTGTATTTAGTGGTGAATCGATGTTTCACAGACAAAGTAATACCTCAAAAATTGCCTTTTATGGCTTAATCACACATTTAAAGCAACATGGTTTTGCATTTATAGATACGCAATTGCAAAATCCCCACCTTGAGTCAATGGGAGTTGTCGAAATACCACGTAAACGCTTTTTACATTTACTCAGTGAAAATCGTGACTGCGATATAGCGCCTGACGTTTGGTCTCCTCAACAAATAGCACTATGAAATTCGGTATATCTCACCCCTTCCCTTGTAACTATCTTGAAACAGAAGAAGAGCAGCTACTGATCTACTATGATGAAGAAGGCAAGAAACCGGCTACCGCTGATCTCTATCAGTCATTGCTTAGGGCTGGGTTTAGGCGTAGCGGTGAACAGGTTTATCGTCCTCATTGCTCAGCGTGTAATCAATGTGAATCTTTGCGAATTAGCTGCAATGAATTTGTGCCAAGTAAAAGTCAAAAGCGTATTAACTCAAAAAATCGTAACCTGACCGTCACGTTAAATGATAAATATCAACGAGATTTCTACCCAATATATAAAAAATACATTGCCACAAAACACCGCGATGGTGGTATGTATCCGCCCTCTGAAGAACAATTAACATTTTTTGCTACCACGTCATGGTTGCAATCCAGTTATTTGTGTATTTATTTGGACGACGTTTTAATAGGCGTCGCTATTACTGATATATTGCCCCAAGCCTTGTCGGCATTGTACATGTTTTACGATCCAGACTACGAGCACTTATCTCTTGGTACCTATGCCATACTCAAACAGATTGAGTTGGCTAAGAAAATGGCAAAAACTCATCTGTATTTAGGGTACTTCATTGAAGACTGTGATAAGATGCGATATAAGCAAAACTTCTATCCTCACGAACGTTTTGTTGGCGAGCAATGGCATCAATTCATAAAAAATCGACGTTAGGGCTTTACATAAGCGTAATTATTGGGCAGAATCTGCGCGGCATTACGATAAGTAACACAGGTAGTTTGAATAGATGGCAAAAGAAGATTGCATTGAAATGGAAGGCACGGTACTTGATACCCTTCCAAACACTATGTTCAGAGTTGAACTAGAGAACGGTCACGTAGTAACAGCTCATATTTCTGGAAAGATGCGGAAAAACTATATCCGTATCCTAACGGGCGACAAGGTTACCGTAGAAATGACACCTTATGATTTATCAAAGGGTCGTATTATCTACCGCGCTCGATAGTAGAATAAGACTGGCGTGTTTAATCGCCAATAATAAAAAAGGACCTAGCGGTCCTTTTTTATTATTTATTGAACTGGGTTAGACTTCAGCGGCTCTCATGGCTTTTTGCGACATAAAAGTGAAACTCAATTCGTTTGCTTTACTCATTTGAATGTCTACAGAACCACCATTAGCTAATTCACCAAACAACAATTCAGTGGCAAGGGCTTTTTTAATCTTATCCTGTATAAGGCGCGCCATTGGCCTCGCGCCCATAGACTTGTCATAACCCGTATCAGCTAAATACTCCCGCGCCGCTACGGAGACCTGCATTGATACACCTTTGGCATCTAATTGCGCCTCAAGCTCTACTAAGAATTTATCAACTACTTGAAGAATAATGTCTCTCGACAAATGGTTAAACCAAATAATACCATCCAACCGGTTTCTAAACTCAGGACTG
Organism: Alteromonadaceae bacterium; assembly: GCA_042091475.1. Classification (GTDB taxonomy): domain Bacteria; phylum Pseudomonadota; class Gammaproteobacteria; order Enterobacterales; family Alteromonadaceae; genus CAXRGH01. Next base: position 5,201 of record JBELHI010000062.1, on the reverse strand, counting down.
AATATTTTATTAATTTCAGCCATTGCATCAAAACTATGGTCTTGTTGTTTAAATCCAATAGATTGACGAATCGTCTCTTGCACGCCAGCATTAGTGGTCATAACTAATGTAACGTTTCTAAAGTCAACTTTACGACCGTTACTGTCGGTTAACGTACCGTGGTCCATAACTTGTAGTAACACATTGTAAATATCGCTGTGAGCCTTTTCTATCTCATCTAACAGCACTACAGAGTACGGGTTTTTTATTACTGCGTCAGTCAGTAAGCCGCCTTGTTCAAAACCAACATAACCTGGAGGAGCGCCAATTAATCTGCTTATGGAATGCCGTTCCATGTATTCCGACATATCAAAGCGAACCAGTTCTACACCCATAATACGCCCTAGTTGCGCAGTAACTTCAGTCTTACCGACCCCTGTTGGCCCGGCAAACAAGAAACTACCAATGGGCTTATTTTCATTACCAAGACCAGAGCGCGATAGACGTACCGCATCAGTCAATGTATTAATCGCAGAGTCTTGACCAAACACCACCATTTTAAGGTTGCGGTCAATATTCTTGAGTACCTCTTTATCACTCGCAGAAACAGATTTTTCAGGGATCCGCGCCATCTTAGCAATCACATGCTCAATATCGCCCACGTTGATAGTTTTCTTACGTTTAGAACTTGGCAGCAATCTCTGACTCGCACCCGCCTCATCTATGACGTCAATGGCTTTGTCAGGCAGGTGCCGTTCATTGATATATTTCGCAGATAATTCAGCCGCAGCACTTAACGCTTTATTGGTGTAGCGCACGCTATGGTGCTCTTCGTAGCGCGACTTGAGTCCTTGTAGTATTTTTGTCGTGTCGCTGACGCTAGGCTCTACAACGTCCACTTTTTGGAATCGGCGAGCCAACGCACGGTCTTTCTCAAAGATACTCTGATATTCCTGATACGTGGTAGAACCAACACAACGCAGTTGTCCGCTGGACAATTTTGGTTTAAGTAAGTTTGAAGCATCCATCACCCCGCCTGAGGCCGCACCCGCGCCTATAATGGTGTGGATTTCATCTATAAATAGAATTGCATCAGGATCTTTTTCAAGTTCTTTCAAAATTGCTTTTAAACGTTTCTCAAAATCACCGCGATATTTGGTACCAGCCAGTAAGCCCCCCAAATCAAGAGAATAAACCGTAGATGAGGCAAGTACATCAGGTACGTCGTTATTTTCAATACGATAAGCTAGTCCCTCAGCTATTGCGGTTTTACCAACACCCGCCTCCCCTACTAACAAAGGATTATTCTTGCGGCGTCGACATAAAATTTGCGTTGTTCTCTCAACTTCTGATTCGCGGCCAATCAGCGGATCAATTTTTCCCTCACGGGCATCACGATTTAGGTTAGCCGCGTAAGTTTCCAGCATCGATGTGCTTTCTTCACTTTCACTACTTTCCTCGTCATCAACTAGCGGACGCGGTGACCCTTGGCCACTGTCGTCTTTACTAATCCCATGGGAAATGAAATTGACCACATCCAAGCGAGTGACGTCAGATTTTTTCATAACGTACACGGCTTGGGACTCTTGCTCACTGAAAATTGCGACGAGGACATTTGCGCCTGTCACTTCTTCTTTGCCAGATGATTGCACGTGGAATACAGCGCGTTGCAATACGCGTTGAAAGCCCAATGTAGGCTGTGTTTCTTTTTCATCGTCTTCGACTTCAGGTAACAGAGGCGTGGTATCTTGCACGAAACCGTCTAATTCCTGCTTAATTTGCTCTATATTCGCACCACATGCCATTAGCGCCTCATTCGCTTCTTTGTTGTCTAACAACGCAAGAAGCAGATGTTCAACTGTCATAAACTCGTGACGGCTCTCACGTGCGAACATGAATGCTTGATTGAGTGTTTGTTCTAATTCTTTATTTAGCATAATAATGTTCTCCGAAACCTATGCTTGCTCCATAGTGCACTTTAACGGATGCTGGTGCTTTCTTGCGTATTCATTAACCTGCATCACTTTCGTCTCCGCAATTTCTGCTGTGTACACTCCACAAACGGCTTTTCCCTTGTAATGCACCGTCAACATTAACTGTGTGGCTTTCTCCGAATCCATCCTAAAAAACGTAGCCAGCACCTCAATAACAAAGTCCATCGGTGTATAGTCATCGTTGTTCAGAATAACCTTGTACATTGAAGGCGGTGCTAATTTGGTCTTTTCCGCATCCAATTCAATCTTTTTGTCTACATCCAGTGAAGTATCTTTGCTCATATCTTTAATATTAGTCGCTGATTTGAAAATTATATTAAATTTGTCTCATAAATTGGTCTAAATAACCAGCCTCAAAAAAAACGCTTGACTTTTAACCACGAACAGCAATACATTGTTTTGCGGATAAAATTTTCCCTGAGGTTCTATTACGTCACACTACCATTTATGGATGTGGGGGTAGATAAAACAAATTCAAGTTAAAAGGAAGTTTAGATATGGCAATAGGAACAGTTAAGTGGTTTAACAATGCAAAAGGTTTTGGTTTTATTGTACCGGAGAGTGGAGGCGAAGATATTTTTGCCCATTACTCCACCATTAAAATGGATGGCTACCGTTCTCTTAAAGCGGGGCAGGCTGTTACGTTTGAGCTTAAAGACGGTCCCAAAGGTATACACGCAGACAATATCGCGTTCAGCGAAGAACCCGTCGCATAAAAATAAAGATTAGAATTTAAAAAAAGCAGGCATAACGCCTGCTTTTTTATTTATGAATAAAAGGAGGGATGATTCTCCCTGCCCTTGTTATCTAATAAGGTCTAGTGCTTGATTAAAGCTAACGCTTGGACGCATATGGGTAGACGCCAGATCGTCGTTTGGCATGAAATAACCGCCAACGTCAATGCTCTCGCCTTGGGCACCATTGAGTTCGTTAATAATTGTTTCTTGATTATCAGTCAACGCCTTAGCAAGAGGCGCAAACACCGCTTGTAGAGCTTCGTCTTCAGTCTGTCCAGCCAGTGCTTGAGCCCAATACATGGCTAGATAGAAATGACTTCCACGATTATCAATCTCGTTAACTTTACGAGAAGGTGATTTGTTTTCATCCAAGAACTGACCTGTCGCCTTGTCTAGGGTTGTAGATAGTACCTTGGCTTTTGCATTTCCTGCAACCTGCGACAAATGCTCAAGAGATGCCGCCAGCGCTAAAAATTCCCCAAGAGAATCCCAACGCAGGTGCCCTTCTTGCTCAAACTGCTGAACGTGTTTTGGCGCTGAACCACCAGCACCTGTTTCAAATAAACCACCACCGTTCATTAATGGCACGATTGATAGCATTTTAGCACTCGTACCCAACTCTAATATTGGAAATAAATCCGTTAAATAGTCACGCAGTACGTTACCGGTAACAGAAATCGTATCCATGCCTTGATGGATGCGTGCTAATGTTGCTTCTGTTGCGGCCAGAGGCGCTAGAATTTGAATATCTAGTCCATCCGTATCGTGCTGTGGTAGATACTGCTCAACTTTTTTGATCAATTGTGCATCGTGAGCGCGTTGGCTGTCCAACCAGAAGATTGCTGGCATGCCTGACAATCTAGAACGACTCACTGCCAACTTAACCCAATCTTGGATTGGCGCGTCTTTTACTTGGCACATTCTCCAAATATCACCCGCATCGACGGCATGAGAAAAGATCACCGTATCTTGCTGGTCAACCACACGAACTTCACCAGCCGTTGCGATTTCAAAGGTTTTGTCGTGTGAACCATACTCCTCGGCTTTTTTCGCCATTAGACCCACATTTGGTACCGTGCCCATAGTACAGGGATCAAACGCACCGTGTTGTTTACAGAAGTCGATGGTGGCTTGATAAATACCCGCATATGAACGGTCAGGTATTAGTGCCTTAGTGTCTTTTAATTGACCATCAGCGCCCCACATTTTACCAGAACTTCTGATAGCAGCAGGCATAGAGGCATCAATGATCACGTCACTCGGTACGTGAAGGTTTGTAATCCCTTTATCAGAATTTACCATGGCTAATTCAGGACGCACTTGGTATACAGCGGCTAAATCAGCTTCAATTTGTTGTTGTTGCTCAGCCGGCAATTGCTTGATTTTAACGTACACATCACCGATACCGTTCTTTGCATCCACACCAATCTGTGTAAATACATCAGCATATTTTTCAAATACACTGGCATAGTAAACTTCAACGGCCTGGCCAAATATAATAGGATCAGACACTTTCATCATCGTTGCTTTCATGTGCAAAGATAATAATATACCTTGCTCTTTTGCTGACGCAATTTCACTTTCTAAGTAACGTCTGAGAGCTTTCTTGCTCATCACTGACGCATCAACAACCTCACCAGATAATACTGGCACGCTAGCTTTTAATACTGAAACCGTACCGTCTGCAGCAACATGCTCAATGCGTAACTCATTCGCATTTTCAATTGTGCTTGATAACTCACTAGAAAAGAAATCGCCATCAGTCATACTCGCAACGTGACTTGTTGAGGACGCAGACCATTCGCCCATAGAATGGGGATTTTTTCTTGCATAGGCTTTAACTGAACCTGGTGCACGGCGGTCAGAATTACCTTCGCGAAGAACGGGATTTACCGCGCTGCCTTTTACTTTGTCGTAAAGTCCTTTAATAACTTTTTGCTCGTCAGTGGCTGGCTCTTCTGGATAATCTGGTAGCGCGTAACCTTTGGCCTGCAACTCGGCAATCACAGCTTGTATTTGTGGTATGGAGGCACTGATGTTGGGTAATTTTATGATGTTCGCATCCGGGTTTTTCGCCAGTTCACCGAGTTCTGTTAACGCATCATCAATAACTTGCTCAGCTGTCAAATAGTCAGAAAAATTAGCAATGATCCTTCCAGCTAGTGAAATATCACGAGTTTCTACGTCGACATTAGCTGTTTTGGCGAAAGCTTCTACAATTGGCAGCAGTGAATAGGTTGCCAGCGCCGGTGCTTCATCTGTCTTGGTGTATATAATCTTACTACTGGTCATGAATCATCCTTTTGAGTCAAACGTTGATTGAGAGATCCGTAGTAACAGACCGCGGTTATTATTGCTTTGACGGCTTCAGTTACTTACGTTCAAAAATTGTATTGCCTCGATTCTAAACCATATACAAGCAGTTTCAAACTAGCTATTATGAATAATATATTGACTACACCATTGAACTGTAACCATAACCGTGAAAAAA
>JBELHI010000061.1:0-13358 GCA_042091475.1 Alteromonadaceae bacterium | reverse complement strand
AAATAAGGTGGGATCCAGTCACCGCGACCGCTGTTGTCGTGGTAATAAACGTTTGCTGTTACTTCAACGTCGCCCAACATGGTATTCGCTTCTAGATAAGCGAATAGGTTGGTACGGTTAGTTGACCAACCACGGCGGTATTGTTGGTCAATGTATGGTGTACCTGTCCATTCGTCAGTCAGGCGGTCCCACTCAGGGTTAGCTTTGAATTGACCTGCAGTGATACGCGAGTAGTTGTCCTCGTGAATGTCGTCGTAAGAGATGTAGCCTGTTAGTTCAACGTCATCCAAAGTACTGATGAATTTTGCGGCTAAGTGGTCACGTTTGTTTTCAGCTGATTGATGTACCCAGTCGCTATTGGTAGTGCTTGAAGCACTAAACCATGCGTAGGTGTTTTTAGCGACTTCACCTGTGTTGTAACGCACGAAGTATTTTTGTGCGTTGAAGTCACCCAGTGACAAACTCGCAGTGACTCCCTCTTCAGCGGTAGGGTCAATGGTGGTAAAGTTTAATGTGCCACCTAATGCTTCGTTTGAACGAGAGGCGATATCTGATGTTCCTTGAGATACTTCAACGGCTTGTAAGTTCTCTGTGTCGATGTAACGGTTAGCTTTTGCGCCACCGCCGTAGTTTGAGTTACCATTTGCCACGCCATCAACAGTGATACCTACTTGTTGCTCGTCTAGGCTTAATTGAAATCCACGGATTGATACAGTGGTTGACCAATCATCTGAACCAAAGGTGTCACCTTCGTTGATTAGTACACCGGGAAGGTTATCAATGACTGCCAGAGCACTCGTCATTGAGCTTTGTTGCATTAACATTTGGTCAGAGGTGTTGTTGTTTGCATACGTTACACTCTTTCCAGTAACTACAATCTCTTCTATGCTTTCGGCGTTTTCATTGCTTTTGTCCACGGCTTCTTCAGCGATGGCAGATTGTGAAATTGCAGCGGCAACGGCCAGTGCAACTAACTTTTTGTTGAAGGTGTACATGGTAACTCCATAATATTAATAAATAAAAACCAAGCACAATGTAGCTGTGCAATCTTACAAATATGTTACGTTTAATTGAACGTTCAATTAAAATAAATTCGGTTTAAGTCTTGTAAAACGGCGATAAAAAGCACAACATAATGGGACTAAAGCGACATATACAATCATTAGCCTACTTATCTTTTATTGATAACGTATGAACGAGTTATTAAAGAGTTATTAAAATATGCCAAAGCTAGGAATGGAAAAAATCAGAAAACAACAACTGATTGATGCCACTATTGAGTCAATTCATATTCACGGATTACAAGGTACAACTATCACCACGATCAGTCAGTTAGCTGGGGTCTCGAGCGGTATTATTAGTCACTATTTCGGTGGTAAGGGGGAGTTATTCCAGAGTACTGTGATTTATCTTTTAAGCTTACTTCGCAGTGAGTTTATTGCCAAGTGGCAGGCTTCAGATGGGTCTGATTATGCTCGTATTGATGCTATTATTGATACTAATTTAAGCGATACCCACGGCGCTGAAAAAATTGCGTCGGCTTGGTTGTGCTTCTGGGCACAGTGTCGTCATAGCGAGCAATTATTCGGTTTGCAAAAAATCAATAGTCAGCGTCTTGCTAGTAATTTGACTTATGCCATTAAACAAGTGACGTCGCGTCAAAAAGCACAAGTGATCAGTGAAATTATGGCTGCCCAAATTGATGGTGTATGGTTACGCTGCGCCCTTGGTGGGGCTGATCACAAGACCTTTCGACAAGCCGCAGAGAACTGTAAATCCTTGGTGAGAACACTAATTTCCCAAGCGCAGTGATCAGGCATGGTCACCGATTTACTCAGTCTTGCAAGTATCGTCAGCTTTTTGCTACTTGGCTATCTGCTTTTATTTCGTTCTGCGGTTATCTTGCCGGGAGAAAAAACGGTCAGCCAAATTTCATTGATATCGCTGCTTTTTACCACAGGGTTGGATGCTGGTTTAGTCTTGTTACCTTTGACTGAGTTTTCGGGTTATGACGCAACTAAACTCACTTCTCCGTTAACCCTGGAATTGGCGTATTGGGGTTTCAGTGTGTGGTGTATTTATTTCATATCTTGTTATTACTTTTGCTGTTGGGAGCCCAAATTACAGTTATTCAAAATACCCGTCATAAAGCATCTAAATAATATCTTAATATGGACCACAGCTGCTTTTACTGTCTCTTTGGCGGTAGCAAACATGCCATTTTATTTAACGTATTTAGGGCTGTCTTCAGTATCTTCTTTTGAGTTAAATACGATTGCGTTTGTGGTCATTATATTGGCCTGTGGGTTTAGCATTAATCGTACTTTAATGAGATTACTAAGTTACTACAGCATGTTGATATTTGTGTGTCTGACGATAATTACCGGGCTCTACGCGGGGATATCGTTTGACACGCTAACGATGGGTATGACGGCGTTTAGTGACTATATAACGGACTTTCCATTGCTTATTTTGCCCAAGGACGATTATCACACGTTTTATCTGGGTTGGTGGTTTGCATGGAGTATTATGTTGGGGCAGTATTTGGCACGATATGTGGGGCAATTTTCTCTAGTGAGGGTGATGGTCAGCGTGACCATTGCACCTGTCATTCCGTTACTGATCTGGTTCACTGTTTTATATCAAGTGTACCTTAATCAACAACCGCTTCCCCCTTGGTTGGCTGCTGGATTTATCATGGTGGGCTTATTGTTCGTTGTCAACTCAGTGGACTTTATGATTAGTTTGTATAGTCAAAGTTTGACCACCAAGGCGGTGAGCACTTGGCGTTATGTTTGGGTCAATTCTGCAGTGCTTATATTTGGATATTTACTGTTTAAACAGCACATATTGCTTATTGAGTACATTGGTAGCGCCAATGTATTCTTGGCGCTTCTTGGTTTTACTCTGTTATTGTATCAACGCTATGGCTCTGTTGTTTTAGGTAAGTTACAACAGCGTCTGGGAAATCGCTAAAGATACCGTCTATCTTAGTCACCTCAAACAACTGATGTAGCAGTTCATCAGAGGTAGTTCCATCTGGTAAATCGTCTACCCTATGAGTGTAAGGGTGTATGAGTAAACCGAACCCCTGGGCTTGGCGAGCCCACGCCTTGGTTTGCCACTTGTTACTCACTTTTTGTATCAGTTGTGGATACCAAGGACCAACACCTTGTGCCACTGCAGCAATTTCTGCAAGGCCTCTGTCGCTTCTCAGGTAGTCGTAATCTGAGTCTGACTCTTGCCAGCTATTTTCACCAATTAATTGGATCAGGGGTAATTTTGCCTTAAGTGTATTGCGGATTCGTTTTAGCTCGGCAAAATCAAAACATTGCAGAAAGATAGGCGCGTCAGCGTGATCGAGTTTATATTTTCGTAATATTTTAACAACAATTTGACTGATATCCATGCCTTGTTGGCGGTGCCATTTAGGTGCTTTGATTTCTGGATAGAAGCCTACGTTACCACCGGTACTGGCGTTCAGATCCTGAATGCGCTGGATTTGCTGCTCCAGAGTAGCAATTTTAAATACTTGATTTCCGTTATAGCGCTTGGGGTAAACTTGTTTACCATCAGCGGTCTGACGTTCGTGTACTGTGAGCGTCTGTAGCTCATCTAAAGTAAAATCAATGGCGTAATAGCGGCCATCTTTGCGGTGACGCTCAGGAAATATCTGCTCTACGTCAGTGACCGTCTCTAGGTGTATATCATGCAGTACAATGGCAACTTCATCTTTACTCAAGACCACATCCTGTTCAATGAAGTCAGCGCCCAGACCATAAGCCAAGGTGATACTGGCTAGGGTGTGTTCGGGTAGATAGCCAGAGGCCCCTCTATGAGCAATGACAGTAGCATTGGAAAAGTGAGTTATTGCTAACAACAGGGTAATTATCAGACGCAACATGGTGAGAATCCTTTATTTGAAAACAGGCTAACATACGGCTACTTTGTGACAGCGTAATGAATTTAAATTGAGACATTCATGACTTTTTGATGAGTACTAAGGTAGTTATTGAAGTCAGACAAACGAGTCTATCAAACCATCATACTGTCTAGTTAACTTGGTATTTATTATATAACTACAGGGTGCTTGACATCTATCAGTAGGATTGATTAGTCCATGGGGAAAGGCTGTTTATCTTAGATAAGGTTTTTAGGTTAGCGATAGAAATGGAGTTTGTGTTTTTGGGGAGGCTGCCTCAGCCTCCCGCTAACTAGAAAAATAGTGTTTATTTAATAATTTGTGTTAAGTGATGAGACTCGCCAGGGGCTAGGGTGTGACCTTGAGTGACTGCGGTTTCAACACACACCATATGTTGGTAACTGGTGTCTTCCATATCTGCCATAGACTCAGACTTTTCTTGCCACGGATTCCATACCACAATGCTGTCATGTCCTGATGAGTAGACAAAGGTGTCTGCGTCAGACTCTTCTATCATGATTTTTTCCGTGGTACACAGGTGGACTCTGTCTGTTTCTGCGCTGAATGTGTAAGGCATGGGTGTGTCGTGTAGGGTAAAACCCTGACACTTATCTTTGTATTCACCGTAGAGCCCCATAAGCTCTGTTTGTTTGATGTCATTCACGGCAAAGTAACTGTGTAGTGCTGCTGTGTATACTTGAGCCTTTGTACCGTTATTGGTGGTAATTAATTCAACCACGAGTTGCTCGCCAACGGTGATCACTAATTCCACAGCTAGTTCAGGGTTGTAGCCTTTGGCAGTAGTGAGCTCTTTGCTTGATTCAGGGCTTAGCCACAGGGTTACGCTGCTGTCTGTGTTAATTGTGTGTTTTGTTAGAGTCCACTGCAGGGTACGGACATAGCCATGGGCTGGCATGTCTGGGTCTGTGTGATCACCAAACCAAGGCCAGCAAATGGGGATACCACCGCGTATTGACTTTGAGCCATCCAAGCGCGCGTTTTTACTGACAAATAAACGGTCTTTACCATCTGCTTTATTGATAAATTGGGTAATGTGGGCGCCAAATAAGGTCATTTTAAAATGGGAGTAGGGGGTTTCAATATCAATCCATTGTTGGTCTTTGTCTGTTGTTTGATTGAACGAACAACTGTCCTTGGTATTACTCATTATAGCGGTCCTAATCTGATGTTAAATTTATCTGTTCTTTGGCATTTATTTTACATGGTATCTGGTAAAAAAAACCAAGTGACTGTGAATTTTTAATTAAAAAAACCAGTGCAAGCACTTGGCTGATAAGAAACTGAGGGCTGAAGTTCAGATCCCTTTTTACGTAAAACCAAAAAATACAGTTCTGCTGACCAGCAAAAACATTGTGTAAAATTACCAAGTACGCTTATAGCCACCATCTGACAATGCCTTCACTGATTTCATTAGAAATCCCCTCAGTTTACGATCATAAAATGAATTCATGTCTATTCCCATGGGAGTTGTCAGTACAGTACTAACTGATATTATTTGTCACAATTACATAAATAATTGCATTAATGCCACTTGTTCTATGTTTGTGCATTTTATTCGTGCGTTAATGTATGTTTTTCTATATTAGTGCATTTTTATTATGCATTAACCTCTTTAATCTTTATTTTTGCATGTGTATTATGTCTTCTAAACTATTGAAGCGCAGCAGCCAATGACGATGATAAGCGACGAAGTTAAACAAAAAATTAAATCTAGATCTTTTTGGGGTATACCCCAAAGCGACAACATCGCTCCTAACGACCAGCTAATAAGGCAGGATTATGTCAACGAAATAATAGCCTTGACGAACATGAATATTGTTGCGGCCATATTAGGTATACGCCGAGGTGGAAAAAGCGTTATATCTAAACAGTTCATTCAAGAACTCCGCAGTAGAGGTACACCCGCGAGTAATATTCTTTACCTTAACCTTTTTCTGAGGCATATCTCGGATCTAAAAAATGAATCGGTTTTCATGGCAGCTATTGAATGGTGGTTAAACGATATCGCCAATGAAGAAGGTAAACGCTATTTAATCATTGATGAGGTTCAAGAGTTAGAGAACTGGGATATTAACGTAGCCTCTATCTTTGAAGATCACACGCTAGACTGCCAGATCATAATCACTGGCTCGAATTCAAAAATACTCTCGGACAAACTAGACACTTCTCTAGGCGGTAGATATACAATTTTGCAGGTGTTTCCGTTTTCATATATTGAATATTGCAAATTTACAAACAAAACACTAAGCCAACAAAGTTTTCTAGAATACCTGCATGAAGGGGGGATGGCCGAGCCATTAAAGGCGTCAAGTGAAGAGCAAAAAGAAAGACTCATACAAGATATCATCAATTCAACGGTTGAAAGAGATATTGTCCAACGCAACAATGTTTCGAATCCCCAACTGCTAAACGCTCTTATTGATTACTGTAGAGGCATGTTTTCAAGAGAGGTATCCATCAAAAATATTCAAAATGAGGTAAAAAGAACCATTAGAGGAAAGCACTCTGCCCCTCTAATAACGGAGTACCTCGAATACATTGAGGATGTTTTCTTTATACAAATACCAAAAACATACTCTTACAGAGCAAAAGACGTACTTTCACGAAGTGTAGATAAGTTATATTTGGCAGATACTTGTTTCGCCATTTATGAGCAAAACAAAGAAAAAGGAAGACTGCTTGAAAATGTAATCCACTCTGAATTGCTCAGAGCTAAGTACAAGGTAAAGAGGTACTTTGCTTATAAAAACAAAAACCTTGAGGTCGATTTTCTAGCCGAAAGAAAAGATCACTCTATGCTAGTTCAGGTATGTTGGACTTTAGGCGATCAGTCTGAAAACGAGAATCTATGGGAAAGAGAATTCGGTAACTTGAAAGAAACAAAGATGAATACAAACAAGTTGGTGGTATCACTGGATGAAAATATAACATCCCCTTACCCAGAGATACTGCATCAAAACGCTGTCACGTTCATTGAATATTTGGCAAAAAATCTTAGCAGATAGTGGTTGCAGGCGTGCTTGTAATTTTACGCAATGCCTTTTCTGGTTAGCAGGCCTTGTATTTATTGTCTTTAAGTAAAAAGGGATCTGAAGTTCAGATCCCTAATTTCGTATCAGCCAGTGCAAGCACTGGTTTTACTAGTCTTAAATACGCGCTTTAGATTACAGCGACAACCAATATTGTGCGTTATCTAGCATACGGTTACTGAAACCCCACTCATTGTCGTACCAGCTCATCACTTTCACTAGGCGACCAGATACTTTGGTTTGTGCAGCATCAAATACTGATGAGAATGGAATGTGGTTGAAATCAACGGAGACTAGTGGCTGTTCGTTGATTGCTAACACTTCACTCATAGGGCCTGATGCACAAGCATCTGCAATGATTTGGTTAACTTCTTCTACTGTTGTATCTCTACCAGCCACAAAGTTAAGGTCAACTAGTGACACGTTAAGTGTTGGTACACGAACGGCCATGCCGTCTACTTTGCCCGCTAACTCAGGGATTACCAAACCAACGGCTTTAGCAGCACCTGTTTGTGTTGGGATCATTGAATGTGCTGCCGCACGCGCACGGTATAAATCTGTGTGATAGACATCACTCAAACGCTGGTCATTGGTGTATGCGTGAATGGTTGTCATCAAGCCATTTTCAATACCTAGAGCATCTTGTAATGGTTTTGCGATGGGTGATAAGCAGTTTGTAGTACATGACGCGTTTGATACGACTGTCATGTCACCGGTTAGTACGTCGTGGTTCACGCCGTAAACAACGGTTGCGTCAACTTCTTTACCTGGCGCAGAGATAAGTACTTTACGCGCACCGGCTTCAATGTGTTTGCTTGCCGTTGCTTTGGTGGTGAAGAAACCTGTACATTCGAACACAACATCAATTTTTAAATCTGCCCATGGCAATGCCGCTGGGTCACGCTCTGATAACGTGATTATTTTGTCGTTGCCAATGTAGATAGCACTGTCGTCGTGTTTAACGTCCTGGCCAAAACGACCGTGTGCAGTATCAAATTTTAATAAGTGTGCGTTAATTGATGCATCGCCTAGGTCGTTGATTGCAACGATCTCTAGGTCATAATTTTTTTCTGATTCGTATAATGCTCGAACAATGTTACGTCCGATACGGCCAAAACCGTTAATAGCTACTCTAATAGTCATAACAACACCTGTGTTTTGCGTAATGTAGTTTAATTACAAAAATTATGCGATGAAATGGATTTTAATGCAAGTATTAAGGTAAAAATGTTGTTAAATTACGTTTACATTTATTTAAGTTAACGAATTGTTTGAATTTTATGTATACTTCAGCTCAATTTTCATAGCAAAGAGTGAAGGTAATGACAAACACCGCGGCATTGTGTGATATTGGTTTTATTGGCTTGGGCGTTATGGGTAAAAATCTTACCCTTAATTTGGCAGATAACGGTTATAAAATTGCCTGCTTTGATTTAGATCATAGCAAGGTTGATGCAATAGTCACTCAGGATGCTAAGGAACGCGGTGACCAACCTCAGCGAGTATTTCCTTGTACTTCATTCACTGAACTTTTGAGCATGGTCAAGGTTCCCCATTTAATTATTTTGTCTGTGCCGGCGGGTGAGCCTGTTGATCACGTTTGCGAGCGTTTGATAGATGCAGGTATTAGTGCTGACGACATAGTAGTTGATACAGGCAATAGTTTATGGACAGACACGGTAGAGCGTGGTGCTACCTATAAAGGCAAGTTTTTATTCTTCTCAACGGCAATTTCTGGTGGTGAAGTGGGCGCCCGCTTTGGTCCTTCATTAATGCCATCCGGTGATCCTTATGCATGGACACGGTTAGAGCCGGTATTACAAGCGATTGCCGCTAAGGTTGATCCAGAAACAGGACAACCCTTGGAGTCGTTTACCCCTGGCCAGCCAGTTAAGCATGGTGATCCTTGTGCAACGTATATAGGTCCATTAGGTGCTGGGCATTATGTGAAAATGGTGCACAATGGTATTGAATATGCAGACATGCAATTGATTTGTGAGGCCTATCAAATCATGCGCGAGGGTTTACAGCTAGACACTCAAGAGATTGCCCGCATTTTCCGTGAATGGAATGAAGGCCCACTTAACAGTTATTTGATAGAAGTGAGTGCTGAAGTGCTGGAGCATCAAGATCCCGTTACCGGCGCACCCTTGGTTGATATGATCCTTGACCGCGCAGGGCAAAAAGGCACAGGATTATGGACTGCGGTAAATGCATTACAAGTGGGCAGTCCGGCGCAAACCATCACGCAAGCGGTATTTGCCCGCAGTATTTCAAGTTTTAAAGACGAACGTGTGCACGCGGCTAAGCATTTATCAGGCCCAGCAGCAGTGACTTTGTCTGATGCTGAAAAAACCGAGGTTGTAGAACAATTACGCGACGCCTTGTATTGCTCAAAGGTTTGCGCTTATGCCCAAGGTTTCCAGTTAATGGATATTACCTCTAAAGAGCAGGGCTGGTCATTGGAATTTGCTGAGATTGCAAAGATTTGGCGTGCGGGCTGCATTATCCGCGCCCGTTTCTTGCAGTCTATTACACAGGCTTACCAAGAGAATGACGATTTAAATAACTTACTGCTAGCGCCGTATTTCGCTGAGCAAATTACTGCACTGCAACACAATTGGCGTCATGCCATTGCTAAGGCGACCATCTGGGGTATACCTTGCGGTGCTATGTCTTCCGCGTTGAATTATTACGATGCTTACAGAAGTCCAGTACTCCCTGCTAACTTACTGCAAGGTCAACGTGACTTCTTTGGCGCTCACACCTTTGAGCGTACCGATCAGCCTCGCGGTAAGAAGTTCCATGTTGAGTGGAGCGATCCTGATCGTCCCATGGTAAAAATCAAATCAAGTAAATAATGGCTTGGTAGGTTAGTTCTGACTGAAATGTTGAAAGGCCGAGCAAGGTAAATCTTGCTCGGCTTTTTTGTTATTTGGCCTAGCCACCAAATAGCTTGGACTTTAACTTGTCTTTCAATTTGTCTTTGATGGAGTCAGTTTGGCTACTTTCAGAAAGCTGTTGGTTTAGCATATTTTTGATACTGGTATTTCTTTGGTCTGAAGATGACAGCAATGATTGCCATTGATTTAGATCTGAATTGCCTTGCTGGTATTCAGCGTTGGATGATGTGGTGAGGCCTTGTTTCCACTTATTCAATTTGTTTTTGTGTTTACCCAGATAGTGCTGGGTTACCGCGTTACTCAGTTGACGGTCAAGATCTGATTTAATACTGAACTCTGGTGCATCCCATGGACCTGAAATGATGTTGTTCAGGGTGATCCCTTTACCACTATTCAAACTGTTGATAATGGCTTGAACGACTTTACTGTCGTTATCACTATTAATGGTTAGCTGATTCACCAACCAAGTTGCGCTGCCATCCAATATTTCACCTTTTAGTGCTAATTGACCACCGCCGCTGAGTAGACCTTGGCTTAAGCTAAATCCTGAGTCAGATTCTGGCTGTGACAGTTCAGCCACATTTAAGTCCTGTATTTTCCACGCCTGATCACCAATTAAACCTTCAGCCAGAAGGGATAACTCACCGGACAAGGACAATAGTGTCCATTTATTGCTATTTTCACTGTTCAGGCTGAAACGGGTTGGCCGACCGAGTAACTCATGTTGATAGGTAATATCTTGCCAGTCACTTTGCAGCTTTTCTTGTTGCCAGCGAATATCTACTTTTGCTTGTTTGATCAACAGGGTTGGCTGTTGTTCGGTAAAGCTAATAAAGCGGCCGTTGGTAATGGCTTGTTGTTGTTCTTGCTGTTTGGCACTATCCATCAGAGGCGCAAGTTTTTTGATTGCTAGCAGCACGGGCTCGGCCCATTGCTTGGCGCTATCTCCAAACACCTGTTGGGAAACATTGATTATGGTGTCTGTGTCGCCACTGACTAAACCATTGACCAAGGTGTAATCGTCGTTGGGCGCGTCTTTTAGTGCTTTTAATGCTGGCGATAATTCAGCTTTGGCAAGTTTGGCTGCGTTATTAAAGCTTTTTATGGCTGTTTGATGTTGGCGCAGGGCGTCTTTTAAGGTATCAAATTGTTGTTTTGCTGCCGTTAAGTCCTGAGGTGTTTTGATTTTTTGTGCTTTTAGGGCATCAAACTTTTGTTTTAGCAGGTCAATGTCTTGTTGTGAGGGGAGGTTATCTTGTTGTGTTTTTAATGCAGTAGTATGTTTTTTTTGCAGTGCTTTAAATTCAGCAATGGCCTTAGGCGTTTTTAATGGCGCCTTGGCAATGATACTATCAACATCTATTTCTTCAGGGTTAAGCCACGGAGCAACCTCACTATCCGTGTTAGCCTGTGTTTCTGGTGTCACAAATACTTGTCCTGGCGTGTCTCTAAGTTGATTTGCTGTCAATGCCTCTATGGTCAAATCCGTGATATGTAATTTACCCGTTAGGGCGGGTAGCCATTCAATCCCCATGGTACTTTTATCAAACGCCACTAGGTTATGGGTTGGGGCGTTGGCATCAGTAATTTGAACGTTATTGATGGTTAGTTGTAATGGTGAAAATTGATGCTCTACTGAACCAATATTGACCTCCGCACCGGTGACTTCCTGTAAGCTGGAGGTAGCCAGATAACGTATGATGGGATCCAGAAATAGCCAGCTTAACAGGGTTAAGGTGGCAATGAAGATTGCGCTGAATGCGACGCCTTGCCAACGAATAATCTTATTCATGATAAGCCTCCCTTGGATGTAATGGCCTGAAATATGTTGAAGCTCTTGAGGAATTTGACAATGGGCTGCTTTTTCAACCACAGCATAATGTGCTCGCGATATTTTTTTATGGCAATGTAAAACAGGGGCGTAGCTATGGGTAGCAGTGCCAAGGCAGTCGCGGTTTCTCCCATCACTCGGGTGTGGTTGAAGAAGGTTAGTTGTATTAGGTTACTTGAGTAAATAGCTTGCCACAGGGGGATAAGCTCGGCATGGTTTAATAACCCCTCTCCCAGCCCAAGGGTAAGGGGGCGAAGTAGCACTGACAGTAAGGCCACAACAGACCAAGTTAGCATAAACATGCCGAGGTTAATTCTGAGACACATGACTAGCAGTAGTAATATCAGGCCTTGCAACGACAGTACCGGGCTAAAACCCATTAACAATCCCATGCAGAAGCCAATAGTGACTTGCTTGGTTGAGGCATCAGAATTTAATATTCCAATCAGTTTTGCTAAAAAATTCATGACGCCTCCAGCGACAAGTTGAGTGTTATAGGTAACCTAGTTTTCGTCTCCTAGACGCAATAACTGGGTGTTGCCACCAATTGACGTAATGTTATTGGAAACGGTTTTTTCAGTGACAAACTGAGTTAAGTAATGAGGCCCGCCAGCTTTGGGTCCCGTACCAGAAAGTCCTTGTCCACCAAACGGTTGTACTCCTACTGTAGCACCTATTTGGTTTCTATTTATATAAATATTACCTACATTTACTCGTTCTGCAATAGCCAGCGCCAGAGATTCGTTACGACTGTGAATTCCTAAGGTTAAACCAAAACCCGTGCCATTGATTTGGGCGATCACTTTTTCTATTTGTTGCGCTTTAAAGCGAATAATATGCAGTATAGGACCAAAATTTTCCCCGTCTAATTCATCGATGTGTTGAATCTCTGCGACGGTTGGGGTAACAAAGTGACCCCCATCATACTGCGGTTGATAGGGCAGCGCAGTAATTATCTGACCTCTGTTTGTTAGTTGCTCGATGTGAGCATTAAGGGAGGCTTTTGCTGTACTATCAATGACAGGACCAACATCGGTTTGTAATGCCATGGGGTCGCCCATGACCAGCTCCGCTAAGGCGCCTTTTAGCAGAGTAATCACGCTATCTGCAATATCATCTTGTACATACAGTACTCTCAATGCTGAACAACGTTGCCCCGCACTGGAGAAGGCGGAGGTTAGTACGTCAGTGACTACTTGCTCTGGTAGTGAGGTACTGTCCACTATCATAGCGTTTTGGCCACCGGTTTCGGCAATTAGGGTGGCAATAGCGCCGTCTCTTTGTGCCAGACTAACATTAATGTGTTTGGCGGTGGCGGTTGAACCGGTAAAACAGACGCCTGCGACACGGCTATCAGCAATTAATCCTTGGCCAATGTCATGGCCCGCGCCCGGCAGATATTGTATGGTGTTAGCAGGCGCGCCAGATTCCAACAATAATTGCACGCAGCGGAATGCGATCAGTGAGGTTTGCTCTGCGGCTTTGGCGATGACACTGTTGCCGGTGACTAATGCTGCAGCCACTTGGCCTAGGAATATGGCCAAGGGGAAATTCCATGGGCTAATGCAAACAAATATGCCTTTTCCTTGCAGCGATAACTGGTTGGTTTCACCCGTTGGTCCTTGTAAATGGCTAGGCTGTGAGCAGAGTTT
>JBELHI010000060.1:0-13524 GCA_042091475.1 Alteromonadaceae bacterium | reverse complement strand
TACCCCTATGGTTAGCAATGATGAAGTCCCTCTTTTGCTAAGACGGCCCCCTCAAATTAATGACACCGAGGATATGGGGGAAAATCATGAGAAAAGTTATGAGCAAGACCAGTTACTCCCTAGTAAGCAAGTGACAGTTATCCAACCAACCCCCACAGACTACAGCAAACATCCAGAGGCAATCGCTTTGATTGAGTTGGATAAACGTATGGATGACGCAGCCGCACAAGGTAATTGGCAAGATTATATTCGCCAAGCTGAGAAAATATCTGAAATTGGGATCAATTACTTGGCGATAACATTTGGGGGAGCAATCAGAATGCAAGCGCCCTTGTATGTGATTGAGGCCTTGTTAAGGTTTGGGCTCACCTTAGAGCCTAACTTGAGATCCACTGTGATTTTTTATGGGGGGAGCCAGCGGCTTGCTGATTTGGTAGCGCGGGGAATGTCATTAAGTGAGCGCGATGCCTATGGTGACAATGCATTGATAAACGCTGCACGTGCTGCAGGATATCCAGATCTTGAATATACCGCGAATATGATGAGTTACATATTAACGGTTAATTCTGATGTGAATGCTACCAACAACGAGGGTATGACGCCTCTGTCTTATCTGATTAAAAAGTCAGACCTTCATGAACTTGATGGGTTTATTCAACTTTTTCTGGACCATGGTGCACAGGTGATGTCTCATCACCGTCAACAATTAGCAGTGTTAAAGCATGAATCACCAGATGCTTACAATACTTTAAAGCAGAGAGTTCCTGAACTCTTTGATCAATGACTAATTATGGTGGGGATGATGAAGTATCCATAATCCCCACCTCTTAGGTTGATACTGGTGGTTAATTGTCACTGGGTTTGGGTGGCGAGGCGGCGCCTGCCAATAGACCGCCATCCACTGTGAGTTCTGTGCCATTCATATAACAGGCTTCGTCACTGGCAAGTAAAATGGCGAGTGACGCCACTTCCTCAGGTTCACCAAAGCGCTGCATGGGACAATCTTTAACGAATTGAGTCATATTCTCTTTACGCTGTTGCGGATCATTACCTAGCATAGGCTCCCACATGGGAGTCAGTATTGCCGCTGGATGAATGGAGTTACAACGAATGTTTAAGCCTTCTTCAGCGCAGTAAAGGGCCACTGTTTTGCTGTGGTTACGCACGGCGGCTTTTGATGAGGCATACGCTGCGGCTCTCGGGATGCCTACTAAGCCGGAGCGAGATGATATGTTAATAATAGATCCTTGACCTGTCGTTCTCATTGCACGGATAGCGTATTTACAGCCCAGCATGGTACCTTCCAAATTGGTGGCGTGCACCGCGCGCCAATGATTGATGTCCACGTGTTCAGGATCGTGTGCCACAAAGCCCTCTTCAAAGCCTGTAATACCGGCGTTGTTAACCAGTATATCCAGTCTTTGATGCTGTGTAATAATGTGTTCTGTGACTGCTTTCCAGTGGGCCTCGTTACGCACATCTAAGGCCTGAAAATGTGCATTGCTTCCCAGCTTGTCAGCCTCCTGTTGACCTAATGTGTGATTAATGTCTGTCAGTATTACGGTTGCCCCTTGGGCTATAAATGCATCTGCAATAGCATGGCCGATACCGCGAGCGGCGCCCGTAATCAGTGCAACTTTTCCTTGTAGTCTTGGCATGGTGTACTTCCTATTTTGTTCAATAGGGGATGGTAGTTAAACGGTTTAGGCCATCTATGCTTATACTAGACTGCCATGGTTTATTAAAGATATGACTGTCCTACCATCACCTAAAAATGTTGACGTTATATTTATTTTAGATGTTTCTTGTGTGATGAGGTTCACATGGTAGGCAGCGAGTAAGTCAGTGAGGTTTCTGCTTAATACTGGGATCTACTCATGCAATTATGCCGTAGTGTTCATTGTCCCAATTCCCTATTTAATCTTTGTGTCAAAATGCTAGCTTGAACCAAACATTATAGCAAGTAGTTAATAAACAATTCTGCTTCGGTGGGGAAGTTGAAATAATAGTTTAAATAACGCACAGTATGGATAGGCTATTATTAACAGGTAAGGTTGTGATGTACCGATATATTTTTCTATTTTTTATTGTCTTTTCTGGAATTGCAACTGGGCAACCCCAGTTATTTTTTAATGCGAATGGCTATACCCTCACCAGCGACGGTCCACTGAAAAAGTTTTCTTGTCTACTGGTTGCTGACGGTAAGGTGATGAGTACCGCAACAAACTGTGAGCCCGCTGACTACCCAGCAGCCATTAAGACAGACGTTAAAGGGCAAACGTTATTGCCGGGGTTGACGGATGCCCATGGACATGTATTTCGCCTAGGTGAGTTATTGATGCGCTTGGATTTGCGCGGAATACCCAGTAAGACGAAAACACTGAAAGCCTTATCAACCTATGCCAAAGAAAACCCATCCTTACCTTGGATACACGGTAGTGGTTGGAATCAGGTATTGTGGACACCTAAACTATTTCCCCGTGCTAGTGACTTTGATGAATTGCAAATTGACCGTCCCATTTGGTTAATCCGAGTGGATGGACACGCTGGATGGGCTAATCAAAAGGCCATGGCGCTGGCAGGGATCACCAAACAAACGCCAGATCCTGCAGGGGGCAAGATTGTTAGGGACAAGCAGGGCAATGCCACGGGCATTTTTATTGATAACGCCATGGGCTTGGTTGAACGTCACATACCAGAGCCAACCACAGCATATCGACAAAAATCTTTAGATGTTGCGTCACAACATCTACTGTCCCTAGGTATTACCGCTACCCACGATGCTGGCATTAGTTTTCCAGAATACAAAATTTATAAAGAGAGAGCTGAAAAAAACACCTTGATGTTGCGTTTTTATCCCATGTTGTCCGTCACAGATGCAAAGTTTGACACCATGCTATCAGCCGGTATTGTTGATGATCCCTTGGATTTTTTGTCTATTCGCAGTGTTAAAGTGTACGGTGATGGAGCCTTGGGCAGCCGGGGTGCCGCGATGCTTAAACCCTACAGCGACTCCCCCCATGAGGCTGGATTACTGGTGACACCGAAGAAACGCCTACCCGAATTGTTTGACAAGATTCTTGGCAGTGGTTTTCAGTTGAACATGCATGCTATTGGTGACAGGGCCAATCGTTTAGCATTGAAACACTTTGAAAGCAGCTTTAAACGCGTAGGGGGAAAACCTCTGCGTAACCGCATTGAGCATGCACAGGTGGTTAATCCAGATGATATCCCTGCATTTAAGAAACTCGGGTTAATTGCGTCCATGCAGCCAACCCATGCGACCAGTGATAAAAATATGGCGCAGGATCGCATTGGCGCTAGCCGAATGTCTGGTGCTTATGCTTGGCAAACATTCTTAGGTCAGGGCACTGTACTGGCCGCGGGCTCAGATTATCCCATTGAATCGGCCAATATCTTCCACGGATTACATGCCGCGATTACTCGTCAAGATCATAACAATAAACCCAAAGGTGGCTGGTTTCCTGAGCATGCCCTCAGCAGACCGCAAGCACTGAGAGCCTTCAGTTTAGACGCCGCTTATGCGGGTCATAATGAGTCCATGCTTGGCAGTTTAGAAGCGGGTAAGTGGGCGGACTTCATTATTATTGATCGGGATGTTTTTACTGTGCCAGCCAAACAGATATGGCAAACACAAGCGTTGCAAACTTGGGTTGCAGGCAAGCAGGTGTTTGTGCGAGAGGGCTCTTAGTCATATGCGCAACAATACCTTGCCCGAACTTACCGAAGATAAATACATTGTGGTATTTGATGGTGTTTGTCACCTGTGCAATCAGGGGGTGAATTTCATTATTAAACGGGATCACAAAAACCTATTTTTATTCACGCCGATGCAAAGTGAATTTGCGCAGCAAGTGTTGGCGCAGTCTGGCTTTACTGACTCGGTTCAGGACACCTTTGTGTTGATTAAGCACCAACGCTGTTTGGTAAGGACTGAGGCTGCGTTAGAAATCACCAAAGACCTCTCTGGCGGCTGGTGGATGTTCCGCGTATTTCTTGTGATACCGCGCCCAATTAGAGATGGTGCTTACCGGCTGTTAGCCAAGTACCGATACGCGCTGTTTGGTAAATACCAAACCTGTATGGTACCCACAGACGCGGTCAAAAAAAAATTTATTATCAAGTAGCGGGGTTGTGAACGCCGCTACATGCCAACGCCACTGGTTAGCACTAGGCCATTAGCGGTAGTGTCATATTGACCAAACAAAATAGTGCCGCAAACCACAGTACACTTCTTAGGTACTTAATACCAAATAAATAGGTCGCCAGATAAGCAATACGACAAGCTACCCAAGCACCGGCGGCAGTGCTTACATCGATATTTTGTTGCATGGCTATAATCGCCAACGCTAAAAATACAGGGTAGGTTTCCATAAAGTTGGTGAATGCTCGCTTACCCCTTGCAGGCACGGCTGGAATGTCTATGCTGGTTTCTCGGTTTGACAGTAGATAGTCTAGATATTTCAAGCCAAGCATTAATGATGGCAACAATAACTGCAATAAAAATAATAATAAACTGGCTAGAATAATGTCGGTCATGGTATTCACCTTCAGGATTGTATTAATAAACACTATTGAATGTAGCGTATCTGCGGGTATCTGCACAGCTGGCTGCTATAAATATCGGTTTATCAACCATTTAATATGTCTTTTGCAAATGTAAGCCGTTGCTATTTTGAACTATATAAATTTTGTTAGTTGTGACCGTGTTAAGGTTCGCATTATTCTCATTTTGCCCTTATAATGCGGCCTTTATTTGAATTATTACTCCGCTTTGAGAGTATTGAGATAGCAGCCAAGGGCAGGATTCTATGCGCACAGATTATTGTGGAAATATAAACGCAGACTACGCAGGTCAAGAAGTGACTTTATGTGGTTGGGTTAACCGTGTTCGTGATATGGGAGGCGTTATCTTCCTCGATTTACGTGACAGAGAAGGCATTGTACAAGTGGTGTATGATCCAGACCTAGCGAGTGTATTCGAAACGGCTACCAGTTTACGTAACGAGTTTTGTGTGCAAATTAAAGGCCTAGTGCGCACTCGTCCTGACGGTCAGATCAACAAAGATATGAGCACGGGTGAGATTGAGATCCTTGGTAAAGAATTGGTTATTCTGAATAAAGCTGCACCACTGCCAATTGACTTCAACCAAGAAAACTCTGAAGAACAGCGCCTGCGCTATCGCTATTTGGACTTGCGTCGTCCCGTCATGTCAGAGCGCCTAAAATTCCGCTCTAAGGTCACTATTGCAGTTCGCAACTTTTTGGACAGTGAAAACTTTTTGGATGTTGAAACACCCATATTGACTAAGGCTACACCTGAAGGGGCCCGTGATTATTTGGTTCCGAGCCGTACCCACAAAGGTCAATTTTTTGCTTTGCCGCAATCACCACAGTTGTTTAAGCAGTTATTAATGATGTCTGGTATGGACCGTTATTACCAAATTGTTAAGTGTTTCCGCGACGAAGACCTACGTGCTGATCGCCAGCCTGAATTTACCCAAATAGATTTAGAAACAACATTTTTAGATGCTGACGGTGTGATGTCTATTACTGAACGTATGATTCGTTCGTTGTTTTCACAATTACTAGATGTCGATTTGGGGGATTTCCCGCAAATGAGCTTTGCAGAAGCGATGCGCCGTTATGGTAGTGACAAGCCTGATCTACGTAATCCATTAGAGTTAATTGACGTTGCTGATTTAGTTAAAGATGTTGATTTTAAGGTGTTCTCTGGCCCAGCAAATGACGACAATGGTCGCGTTGCCGTGATTTGTGTACCAGGTGGTGCTAGCTTGTCACGTAAGCAAATTGATGACTACGGTAAGTATGTCAATATTTATGGCGCTAAAGGCTTGGCATGGATGAAAGTCAATGACCGTTCAGCGGGTATGGACGGTATTCAATCGCCCATATTGAAATTCTTGAACGAAAGCGTGGTTAACAGCTTACTAGAGCGAACCAACGCCCAATCAGGCGATATCATCTTATTTGGTGCAGACACATTTACCGTTGTTTCTGAAGCTATGGGCGCACTGCGTCTTAAATTGGGTGAAGATTTTGAACTACTTGAGGGTGAATGGAAGCCACTTTGGGTTGTTGATTTCCCAATGTTTGAAGAGATTGATGGTCAATTACATGCATTGCACCACCCGTTTACAGCACCAAGGGATATGACTGCAGAAGAGTTAGCAGCGCAACCTGTTGGCGCTTTGTCCAATGCTTATGACATGGTATTAAACGGTGTTGAACTAGGTGGTGGTTCTGTGCGTATCCATGACCAGGCGATGCAAGCAGAAGTATTCCGTATCTTGGGAATTTCTGATGAGGAAGCAGAAGTTAAATTTGGTTTCTTACTTGATGCCTTAAAATTTGGTGCACCACCACATGCAGGTTTAGCATTTGGCTTGGATCGTCTGGTAATGTTGATGACGGGTGCAGAATCTATACGTGATGTTATGGCATTCCCCAAGACTAACTCTGCAGCTTGTCCGTTAACTGATGCACCGGGCTTCGCTAATCCTCAACAGTTGGAAGAGTTAGCTATTCAAAGCACTGCCAAACAAGAGGACGAGGAATAACGGATTGAAACCCAACAAGCGACCTGAATCTGTGCTAGTAGTGATTTATGACAGCACAGGTAAGGTGCTGGTGATGCAGCGCCAGGACGATCCATCGTTCTGGCAATCAGTCACCGGCTCAATGGAGCAAGGCGAAACCACTCGCGATACTGCACATCGAGAAGTGTTAGAGGAAACTGGCATTGACATTGCTGGCTCCGGATATACCTTATGTGATCATGAATACTCAACAACCTATGAAATTCGTCCATGCTGGCGGCATCGCTACGCAGATGACGTAAGCGAAAATAGAGAACACTTATTTAGTGTTGAGGTTGCGCCCAATACCATCCCCGTTTTAACTGAGCATTTAGCATATCAATGGTTAGACAAAGAGAGTGCTCTGAAACGCTTGTGGTCAGACTCAAATCAGTACGGCGTTACCCACTGCGTACCCAGTTTGACGTCGTGATGATATAGGATACTTGTATGGCAATCATATTGGGTATTGACCCCGGCTCACGTATTACAGGTTATGGCGTTATTCGGCAACAAGGTCAATCAGTGACTTATCTTGGCAGTGGCTGCATTCGTTTAAGCGATAAAGGCTTACCCGAGCGTTTGCAGGAAGTGTTTGATGGCGTGACTCAAATCATCCAGCAATACAAACCCGATATGTTCGCCATTGAACAAGTATTCTTAGCTCACAATCCAGACTCAGCTTTAAAGTTAGGGCAAGCCAGAGGCGCTGCCATTGTTGCCGCAACTAATCAGGGATTAAGCGTAGCCGAATACTCAGCTAGACAAATTAAACAAGCGGTGGTGGGAAAAGGCAGTGCGGATAAAAACCAGGTACAGCATATGGTAACTTATTTGCTGTCACTACCAGCTAAACCCCAAGCTGACGCCGCCGATGGATTAGCCGTGGCCATGTGTCACAGCCACACACAAACGAGTTTGGTGAAACTTGCTGGACAAGCGAGTAAAACCGTACGTGGACGATTACGAAAATAAGAAGGTGAAAAATGATAGGACGCATTCGCGGACTTTTACTGGAAAAAAATCCCCCCGAAATTTTGATTGAAGCGCAGGGCATAGGTTATGAGGTTCAACTACCCATGACCAGCTTTTACCAATTGCCCGATGTGGGTGTTGAAGCGATTGTATTTACACATTTTGTGGTACGTGAAGACGCTCAATTGCTGTTTGGCTTTGCCTCAAAAACTGAGCGCACCTTGTTTCGTGAACTGATCAAAGCCAATGGTGTTGGACCCAAGTTAGCACTCACGATATTGTCCGGGATGTCAGCCGAGCAATTTGTCCAATGTGTTCAATTAGAAGATGTCACGAGTTTGGTTAAGTTGCCAGGTGTGGGTAAGAAAACGGCTGAACGTTTACTTATAGAAATGCGTGACAAATTGAAAAATCTGTTTGACGGGAGTGATGGAGAATTTACCTTGTCCAACGGGCAGTCAACCGCCACAGCGATTGTAGCGCCAGTGGCCAGTAGTCAAGATGAAGCCATCAGCGCCTTATTGGCTTTGGGGTATACTCAATCTCACGCAGCTAAAGCAGTGAAAGCTGTACATCAAGACGGTATGTCTAGTGAAGAATTGATCAGGCAAGCATTAAAAGCTATGGTCTAACACAAGCTTGTGGTATAAATGCACTGTATATAAACCCATAGGT
Organism: Alteromonadaceae bacterium; assembly: GCA_042091475.1. GTDB lineage: Bacteria > Pseudomonadota > Gammaproteobacteria > Enterobacterales > Alteromonadaceae > CAXRGH01. The sequence goes on along the minus strand of JBELHI010000060.1, from coordinate 5,254 downwards.
AAGACTAATGATTGAAGCAGATCGCTTGATAAAACCGGTGGCTAACCAAGAAGACGAAGCGGTAGATCGTGCCATACGTCCTAAGCTGTTAGCTGATTACACCGGGCAAGACCACGTGTGTGAGCAAATGGATATCTTTATTCAGGCAGCCAAACTACGTGATGATGCGTTAGATCATCTGTTGATATTTGGCCCTCCCGGCTTAGGTAAAACCACGTTAGCCAACATTGTAGCCAACGAAATGGGGGTTAACATCAAAACCACCTCTGGACCCGTATTGGAAAAGGCTGGTGATCTCGCTGCGCTATTAACCAATCTTGAGCAGAACGATGTGTTGTTCATTGACGAAATTCATCGTCTTAGTCCGGTAGTTGAAGAAATACTCTATCCGGCATTAGAAGATTATCAGTTAGATATTATGATTGGCGAGGGCCCTGCAGCTCGATCTATCAAGCTAGATTTACCGCCATTTACCTTGATTGGTGCAACCACTCGCGCCGGCTCTCTGACTTCCCCATTGCGCGATCGCTTTGGTATTGTACAGCGCTTGGAATATTATAATGTGAAAGACTTAACCACCATTGTTGAGCGTTCTGCCATGCACTTGAATGTGGATATGTCACAACAAGGCGCCGTTGAAGTCGCAAAGCGCTCCAGGGGCACGCCGCGGATTGCCAACCGGTTACTCAGGCGGGTTAGAGATTACGCCGAGATAAAAGCTAATGGAACTGTAGATCAAGATATAGCTGCCAAAGCACTCGACATGTTAGATGTTGATAATCAAGGCTTTGACTACATGGATCGCAAGTTGTTACTGGCTGTTATTGAAAAATTTCTCGGTGGTCCAGTGGGACTTGAAAATCTTGCCGCAGCCATTGGTGAAGAAAAAGACACCATTGAAGATGTGATTGAGCCTTATCTCATTCAGCAAGGTTTTTTACAGCGCACGCCACGAGGAAGACTGGCAACACCGCGAGCATTCCTGCATTTTGGTAAAGAATACGAGCCTAAGCCTTAATAAAGGCGCTATAGATTTCAGACAAAAAAAACCCACGCAAGGCGTGGGCTAGGTGGCTAATGCCACAATATAAGGATGGTAACAACAAATATGTTGGGAGTGTCACTCCATGCTAAATCCAGCAAGTACTAACAACTGGGTTCAGTATACGTTTACGGATGTAGACTACAATTGAAAATATTTACAGTAATTGGATTAGAAAAACTAATCTGTTATTTTTTTGTTAATGGTGGTGTTCCTTTTTTAACTATCATAACCCCCCGATTTTAAAGCTATTGCAAGGTTATCCATTTTTTTTGCAAATTTATTTTTTTTACAACCTATATCTATCGATAAGTTTTGCTTGAGGTTAGGCCGTAATACTCAAATTTACCTGTTGACTAAACTTTACATTCGATTTTTATCCGCCGTGTGATAGAGTACTCACATGATCTGTCAGACGAATTTACTATGGACTGTTCCCATCAATTAAAGCTGCGCATATATTATGAAGATACCGACGCAGGCGGTATTGTTTATTACGCCAATTATTTGAAATTCTTTGAACGCGGTCGTACTGAATGGCTGCGAGAGTTAGGCATTGAGCAGGATACTCTTCTTAATACGGGGATTGCGTTTGTGGTTCGCCGCGTTGAAATGGATAATCATTCACCCGCAAGATTCAACCAATTAGTAACTGTATGCTCAACAATCTCGCAAGTTAAAAGAGCCAGTTTAGTATTTGAACAAATCGTGGTAGCTGATGATGGAAAAACATTAGTCACTGCACAGGTAAAAATAGCGTGCGTTAAGATTGCTAATATGAAACCCGCAGCAATACCCGCAACAATACTGAAGGAACTCGATTGTGTCATCTGATATCTCTTTTTTGGAACTGTTTATCGACGCCAGCTTGTTAGTGCAGGGCGTGATGATGATTTTACTCGTCACCTCATTAGTAACGTGGGGGCTGATTTTTCAGCGAAGTCGAATATTGTCTCAAGCAAATACGGAGCTAAGACAGTTTGAAGATAAGTTTTGGTCAGGTATGGATCTGAGTCGACTATATCAAGAATTAACGTCACACAAGGGGACCGATGGTCCAGCAAGTTTGTTTTGTGCTGGCTTTAAGGAGTTTGCCAGATTGCGAAAAGCGTCTAATTCGGCTGATGTAATAATGGAGGGGACATCTCGCTCCATGCGCGTTGCTTTAAGCCGTGAAGTGGATGCATTAGAAAGTCACCTGCCGTTTTTGGCCACAGCCGGTTCAATAAGTCCTTATATTGGCTTGTTTGGTACCGTATGGGGAATCATGAATTCATTCTTAGCCTTGGGTGATGTACAACAGGCAACACTTAACATGGTGGCACCAGGTATTGCAGAAGCATTGATTGCTACAGCCATGGGCTTGTTTGCTGCAATACCTGCGGTCGTCGGTTATAACCGTTTCAGTCACAAGGTTGAAAAGCTAGAAAACAGTTACGCGAACTTTATGGAAGAGTTTACCAGTATACTTCACCGCCAAGCGATCCGTATTTCGGAATCAGAAGCGCAGGTGTAGGCTTATGTATGTACGCAAAAAGCGTCGACCGGTCGCAGAAATCAATGTCGTGCCTTACATTGACGTTATGCTGGTATTGCTGATTATTTTTATGGTTACCGCACCACTGGTGCAACAGGGTATTGAGGTACAGTTGCCGAAGGCTAGCACTAAGCCCTTGTCGCAAGAGTCGAAAACACCACTTATCGCCTCTATAAACCGCGATGGCGATTACTTTCTTAATATTGGAGAAACTCAAGAAAAACCACTACTAGGCGATGAACTGGCAGATATCGTCGCGTTACAATTAAACAAAGATCCGTCGGTTGCAGTGCTAGTTAAAGGCGACGGTGATGTGGCGTATCGTCAAGTGGTCGAGCTAATGGTGTTGTTACAGGGTGCTGGCGCACCGTCGGTGGGACTCATGACGGATGCTACGGAGTAATTATGGGCTGGGCACTGTTCAAGTCATTGGTTTTTCACGGCTTAATCGTTGCAGGCTTGCTATTCAGCGATACTATACAACCTGAAAAGCCAAAACCAGCGGAGCCACAAATTATTCAGGCGACCTTGGTAGAGGCAAAAAAAGCGCCCGCGCCTAAGCCGCCGGAAAAGAAAAAAGTTTCCCCTAAAAAACCTAAAGCAAAACCAGTCACCGTTAAAAAACAGACTAGACCTCTGCCTAAACCGGCTGCTACAAAGTCAGTAGATAAAACTAGGTTTAGTGATAAAGGCGTGGCACAGAAACAGCAACCGATTATTGAGGAAACCCCAGAACCAAAGGGGCCATCGGCAGAACAACTGGCTAAAGAGAAGGCTGAACAGCAAGCCCGTGAAGCGCGTTTAAAAGCGAACAAGAGCGCGCGGAAAAAACACGTCTTGTCTGAGCGGCAAAAATACCAAGTGATGATTAAAAGTAGTATAGAGCGTCATCTGTTGGTAGATGAAGCGTATATGGGTAAACGTTGTGTACTCAACATCAAGCTTGCGCGAAGTGGTTTTGTTACTAAAGTGGCAATCATTGAAGGTGATGACGCTTTATGCCGAGCAGCAAAAAATGCGGTGTTAAAGGCGGATACTTTACCTGTCTCTAGTGAAGACGATGTGTATCAAGAATTGAAAGATATTAATTTGACTGTGGAACCGGAGTTATAATGAGGATTTTAGTTGCATTAAGTGTGCTGTGTATTCAGTTGTGGGTACCCGTATTCGCAAAACTCGATATTGTTATTACTGAGGGCATTGACTCAGCTCGCCCTATCGCTGTTGTCCCGTTTGTTTGGCAGGGCGAACAGCCCAATCTGCTAGCCATTGAGGATGTTATTGCTAATGATCTTATGCGCAGTGGAAAATTTAACCCTGTGGCATTATCTGAAATGCCACAATTGCCGTCAGACGCATCACAACTAGATTTTCAGGCATGGTCAGATGCTGGCATTGAAATGGTGCTGCTAGGAAAGGTACTACAAGACGGTAAAGACAATTTTAAAGTGAGCTATCAACTAGTTGACGTGGTGAGAGGTTTGGTTAGCCAAACGCCGGACGCCAACACTAATGAGCGCACAGACACAGCTGATGACGCCGTTATTGAAGAACGTCAGTCGGTGATTTCAAAACGTCAATTTCGTCAATACGGACACCGTATTAGCGATGTTGTGTATGAAGCACTTACCGGTGAGAAAGGCGCATTTTTGACTCGTATTGCTTATGTTATTGTTCGTGATCGCAGCACACAAGAGTTTCCATATCAGCTAGTTGTCGCGGATTATGATGGCGCTAATGAGACGGTGTTACTGAGATCTAAAGAGCCGCTTATGTCGCCCACGTGGTCACCTGATGGTAACAAGCTAGTTTACGTCAGTTTTGAAAATCGTAAGCCACAGATTATTATTCAAGATATCTACACGATGACCAGAACTAAGTTGCCGTCATTTCCAGGTATTAACAGTTCCCCTAAGTTCTCTCCAGATGGCTCAAAATTAGCCATGGTGCTATCAAAGGACGGTAATGCAGAGTTGTATGTGATGGATCTGAACAGTAAGCAAATGCGTCGATTGACAAATCATAGGGCCATTGATACCGAGCCAAGTTGGTCACCGGATGGAGAAAGTTTAATATTTACCTCCGAGCGGGGTGGTAAACCGCAGATATATCGAGTAAATTTACAATCTAGACTTGTAAAGCGTTTAACCTTTGATGGTGATATGAACTTGGGTGGTACAATTACCCCTAACGGTCAAGAAATGGTCATTGTTAACCGCACGCGGGGCAGATACCATATTGCTAGGCAGCATTTAAAGACAGGCGCCTTACAAGTATTAACTAAAACAGACTTAGATGAATCGCCGAGTATATCACCAAATGGTAGTATGATTATCTATAGTACTTTACATAACCGACGACAAGTGTTATCACTTGTCTCATTGGACGGGCGCTTCAAAGCAGTATTGCCTGCGTTGAACGGAGAAGTAAAATCTCCAAGTTGGTCACCATTTTTACTGTAATTTAAATTTTTATAAAAATATAAACAAGGAAACCTAGGATGCAAACTAATAAATTACTAAAAAGCTTACTGGTTGCTGTTCCAGCACTAACAATGATGGCTTGTGGGTCAACCACAGCGGTAGACAACCAAGTAGACGCAGAAAAGAATAATACTGTGGTTACTGATACAAGCAGTGGCGTACAACTTTCACCTGCTGTTGAGATGGTAAATC
>JBELHI010000059.1:4856-13659 GCA_042091475.1 Alteromonadaceae bacterium | reverse complement strand
ACGCCTAATAAAATATCATTCACGGTAATTACTCCAAATTTAAAAATAATTTTCTGCTGTTCAGTGGTTTGTCGCCTAATAGTGGATGCATAGCTAAACGGGTTAAGCGTTTTGCCGCCCTAAGGGCTTGAGCATCCCATCGCCCCTGGCTCATCGCCACCAAATGGCGTCCTTCAAAGGTATAATTTGCTCGCGCCACATCCTTGCCCAATGGCATAAATCCATTATCAGGAATAAATTGATAAAAACACGCGTCATCAACAATTTCATTACCCATGCAATCGTGCTGGTAGTCTACACCGTAGCCCAGTTGTTCCAACAACTGCAACTCAAACTGCCGAAGTAAAGGTTCAATTTGATGGCCGTTGTCTAAATGCTGTAACAGCTGATGGTAAGACAGGAACAATCCATCAATGGCCATCTCGTCTGTTAACACTCTGACCAACAACTCGTTGACATAAAACAAGGAATACAGTGCTCTACCTTGCAACTTGAATAACGGCCCGTCTGGCTCGACTGTTCGCAATGTCTTTAAGGTATTTTTACCCACCATATCCAGACGCAGTAATTGCATTGGCTGTAACAGACCTTTGTTTGGATTTTTGTTTCTTTGCATGCCTTTGGCAACAAAACTCATTCTGCCGAAATCATGGGTCAACACATCAACAATGGCACTGGTTTCCCGGTAAGGTCGCCGGTGTAAAACATAGCCTGACGTCACGATTGGATTCATAGGCTTGTCCGCATACTCTAACTGACTCTTAAGCGCACAACACGCATGATTTCAAAGTCTAAGCCAGCTACCGATTCCTGATCGGGATAGTAAGTCATATTAACTCGCGCGCCTTTCAGGTTTTTATATTGCTTTTTGCGTTTGTATTTAAACGGTACATCACAGCCAGATACCATCAGGGTATGTTGTATCCAATCTTCATTGGGGCGTTGTACGTGTGAAATAACCGTAAGGTTCTCTGAATGGGTCAAATCAGGGTGTTTTTTCAGCCACTGTTGCATTTGCTTATCCATTACCGTCCTCTTAGGCCTTTACCAGCTGTATGTCTTTGATCATTAATTGTAATGATTGGCGCTGTCGAAACTCGTTAATGTCTAACGTATAAACCACTTGCACATCGGGTCTACCCGCCACAGGCCAAAGACTGGTGTCAACATTAAACGCAATGCCATCAAGTAATATACCATCGGCTGTCATCAATGATATTTTAAGGTGCTTTTCTCCCACAATACGCTGTGAATCCAGTCGCATCACACCGCTAAATGTTGGCTCTGGAAACCCTTGACCCCAAGGACCGCCATCTTGTAACAACTGAGCCACATCCATTGACAATTGATGTCCCTGCAACTCACCATCAGTCTCAATGGTTTGCGATAACATTGTGTCATCTACCACAGCGGATAATGCGGTTTGAAAGGCTTTGGTAAAAGCGTCTAAATTCTGACGTGGCAATGACAGTCCAGCGGCCATAGCGTGACCGCCAAATTTATCAATCAGACCAGGACTCGCGGTATTCACTGACTCCAATACATCTCTTATATGAACACCAGGGATTGAACGGGCAGAGCCTTTAATAATCTGATCGTCTTGGTGGGCAAAAGCGATGGTTGGACGATAATATTTTTCTTTAATACGCCCTGCCACAATACCAATCACACCTTGATGCCAATCTTGTTGATACAATACCAAGCCAAGGGGAGGCTCAGCGTCATCAAGTTGCACGGTTTCAATGGCATTATGAGCCTCTTGCTGCATGCCCGTTTCAATATCTTTGCGTTGACTGTTTAGCATATCCAGCTCAGCAGCGATAGTTTTCGCTTGGCTGTGGTCTGCGGTTATTAAACATTCAATGCCTAAACTCATGTCGTCCAAACGGCCAGCTGCATTTAATCTAGGACCCAAGGCGAAGCCTAAATCTGTTGCCTGTAATTTGTGGGCGGGACGCTTGGCGACGTCAAGTATCGCTAAAATTCCCGGCCGGCATTGACGGGCGCGTATCCGTTGTAACCCTTGGTGGACTAAAATACGGTTATTGTGATCTAAGCAAACAACGTCAGCCACAGTACCTAACGCCACTAAGTCTAGGTAGTTGGCCAGATTTGGCATCTGTCGCTGTTGATTCTCAAACCATTGCTTTTTAATCAATACATTGCGTACCGCTGACATAACGTAAAACGCCACACCCACACCGGCAATGTGTTTTGAGGGAAAGGTGCAGTCGTGTTGATTTGGATTGACGATAGCATTAGCGTCTGGGCGATGTTGGCCTGCTAGGTGATGGTCAGTTACCACAACGTCAATGCCCAAGCTTCTAGCATGAGCAACACCAGCAACACAGGAAATGCCGTTGTCTACGGTGACAATGAGTTGTGCGCCTTTGGCGGCCGCAACATCGACAATTTCTGGACTCAAGCCGTAACCAAAATCAAAACGGTTAGGCACCAAATATTGGTAATTCGCAGCACCAAAATCTTGTAGCGCTAACATACATAGCGCGGTACTGGTGGCACCATCAGCATCAAAGTCGCCTACAACCACAATGTTACGCTGCTCAATGATACTTTGAGCAATAATCTCTGCTGCGGAATCAATACCGTTAAACTGTTGAAAGTGCAGTAACCCTTTGGTTCCCAGTTGTAATTGGCAAGGCTCGGTAATGCCTCGGCTGGCATATATATTGGCAAGGACAGGTGAACACCCCAAATCAACTTCTGGGGTTACCAAGGGTCGGTGCACCACGTTCAAAAGCATAGTATGTCCTATCTTAAAACTGCTGGTGCACCCACCAGCACGTTGGGTTAGCCTTGATTAAGCAAGGTAATTAAGCGCTCTGCTGGGACATAACCTGGCTGCAAAGTGCCGTCTTTTAAAATAATCGCTGGCGTGCCAGTAATACCAATTTGCTGTCCAAAGGCATATTGTCCGGCAACACTGTTGGCACAGCTCGCTGTGGCCACGGGCTTCTGCGCTTTGGCGTCATCCATGGCTTGTTGCGGATTTTCGGCACACCAAACGGATTCCATATCCTTAAATGAAGGCGCTGCGGTGCCATTGCGCGGAAATGCCAAATAACGCACAGTAATGCCCAAATCATTATATTGCTTCATTTCTTTGTGAAGCTTACGGCAATAGCCACAGGTGATGTCAGTAAACACAGTAACCACGTGTTTTTCATCCTTGGCAGGGTACGTTATCATGCTGTCAGCAAAACGCTGAATGCCAGCCACTCTGACCGCTGATAATGCCTTCTCAGTTTCATTCACCATACCCGCTTTGAAATTAAACAAACGGCCTTGCAATAAATAGTCGCCATTGTCGCTCATGTAAAACAGGCCTTTGTCTGTCATTACTTGGGCTAATCCAGGGACAGGTGAAGGCGAAATACTGGTGACGTCCATACCCAATAAACTGAAATGTCCCTTGATCGCCGCTGAGTCAACCTTTGATAATGCTGCAGGAACGACTTTATCGTTAGCATGGGCGGTCATCGCCATCACACAAATGACCAGTAAAAAACTCAATACCTTATTCATATCAATCCTTATCTATTTACATTAACTGCATACGTCAGTGTGCAATCCTGTGATTTATTCCAGCCATACCACGAAGGGATATAGTTATCAGCCGAGTGTACGTTAATCAACAACAAAAATCAGCCCCTAGGATGATGCTCATTCACTAATGTTTGTAACCTTTGTTTAGCAACATGGGTATAAATTTGTGTGGTGGACAAATCACTGTGCCCCAACAGCAGTTGTAGTACCCTTAAATCCGCACCATGGTTTAATAAATGCGTGGCAAATGCATGGCGCAACACGTGGGGCGAGATGTCATAGGGTATACCAGCAACATGAGCGTGATACTTTATGCGGTGCCAAAATGTTTGCCGAGTCATTTGCTTACCGCGCAGACTTAAAAATAATATGTCGCTGTCTCGCTCACCTAGTAATATCGGTCTGGCTAATTTCAAATACCGCTCTATTGCATCCATGGCCATATTACCCATAGGGACTAAACGCTCTTTATTACCCTTGCCCATGACTTTAATCACCCCTTGAGCCACACTGACCTGAGCAATGGGTAATGAAACCAATTCTGTTACTCGAACCCCTGTGGCATAGAGTAATTCCAGCATGGCACAATCGCGAATAGCTATGGGATCATCGCCTGTCGGCGCTTGTAATAGGGATTCAATGTCTTGTTCAGACAAGGTCTTGGGGATACTTTGCGGTAGTTTGGGCATACGCAGTAAACTGGTGGGATTGTCTGCACGCTTTTTTTCACTCAATAGATACTGAAAAAATGCCCGTAAACTACTAATAAAGCGAGCATTACTACGTGGGGTTAATTGTTCATCAATGCGCTGACTGAGTACGCCCTGTAAATCATCGGTAGTGGCAGATAGCAACTCCACGTTGTGCTTGGACAAATACTTTACCGCTTTGTTTAGGTCTGACCGGTATGCTGACAGGGTATTTTGACTCAAGCCCTTGCTCAACCATAAGTCGTCGATAAATTGTTCAATCACAGTCATGGCCTCACCTTTATGCTGATCTATTTTTATAATTATCCGTTAAAATTGATGTTAAGTGACTCACCCATTGGACACAGCAACAATAAATTTGCACAATACAGCTCTCAACAATAACGAAATGATGCCATATGTCCCAATCAGATAATACTACTATCGGACTGTTCTACGGTTCTACTACCTGCTACACCGAAATGGTGGCAGAAAAAGTACAACACGCCTTGGGTGGCCCTTGCCGAGTAGTGTTACACGATATTAAAGATATCCCTCTTGCTAAATGTGAAGATTACGACTTGCTGATATTTGGCATATCAACGTGGGATTTCGGCGAATTACAGGAAGACTGGGAATCCCAATGGAGTGATATTGCCAAGGTAAATTTAACGGGCAAAGTGGTCGCATTATTTGGCCTAGGTGACCAGTATGGCTATGCCGATTGGTTCCAAGACGCCCTTGGTATGTTACACGACGAGATCATTCAGCAAGACTGTCACATTGTAGGTTACTGGCCCAATCAGGGCTATGAATTCATTGCCTCCAAAGCCCTAACCGAAGACGGAGAGTTTTTTGTTGGTTTGAGTCTAGATGATGAAAATCAATTTGACCAAACGGATGAAAGGCTTGCCAACTGGATCGCCCAAATCACAGCGGAAGTTGCTGAATTATAGTTCACCATCCAATGACAACCAGCCGGCTACACAAACCTTATTATCGCAATGGTGACAATCACCGAGGAGGGGCTGACGTTGGGTTCAATGATATCGTACGCGTGTTTGGCTTCAAATCAGCCAAAGTGGGCCAGTGGGTTAATAAGCAAGAACAGCAGTTAGCTGCCAACTTGCTGTTTGATAGTCTTTGTGACCTGCAAGACATTCTGCACATTCCGAGTATCGTTATTTCACTCAATGGCTCACTATCGCTCGCCTTTGGCACCGGCGGTCAGCGCAGTGCCTGTGCACACTACGACAGTCAACAACGTTTACTGGCATTAGCAAAAAATGCTGGCGGCGGCTCGCTAGCCCACGAGTGGTGGCATGCTTACGACCATTACATTGCTCAAAAGTGCTTCCCGGGGGTATCCCGCCATGCATTTGCATCATCAACCTGGTTAGATAAACAAAGTATACCACCTCATCCTCTCAACCAACGTTTGGCAAAATTTTTTAGGGACGTATTTCTTACCCCTGACGGCAAACACGGCTCAGAATATTTAAAGCATGCCATTCGCTTAGACAAAACATTAAAGCAATTTTATTACGCCCGACCTGAAGAGTTAACAGCACGGGCTTTTGAAGCCATAATACAACACCATCCAATCAAAAATCACTTTCTTGCCAAAGGTACCAAACAGAGTGCAGAAGCAAAATTAGGCATGTATCCCAATAACGATTATCTTGACGGCCTATCCACACAACTGCTCGAGTATTTTTACTGGTTAGGCCAAGCCCTCAAGCACAAACACTAGTGATTACTTAAAGAAACTGTGTCAGACACGTTAATCTACACTTAACATATTAATAAGAATACTACATAACAGTAACGCGGACTTGACTTATCGCCTTCAATGGTCACGCTTATAGGTATACGTTAATCAATAAGCTGTTGAATTTGAATGAGTAGAAAGCGAAAACGTGATGATTCAGATGAAGCAAAAGTAGATATGACACCGATGCTAGACATTGTTTTTATCATGCTCATATTTTTCATTGTGACCACCTCATTTGTTAAAGAGTCAGGGATTGCTGTGCGCAGTTTGGAAGCTTCTACGAACGCCAGCTCTAAGGCCAAAAATGTCACTATTAGTATTGATGAAAACGGAATAATCATTATGAACGGGCGGTTAGTTGATGTTGAGCGTGTGGTGGCTAACGTGCAATCATTCTTGGCTGAGAATAACACGACAATAGCCATAGTAAGAGCACAACAGGCAACGCCTCATGGCTTGGTGGTGGAAGTGATAGACAAGGCCAAGCAGGCTGGCATTGAAAATGTGTCAGTGATGAAATACTAGCTCCGCCGTTTTACTGACAGCGCTTCAGTTTGATTGCAGCGCAAACATGACTAACGGTGGTAGGACTAACGCCAAAATATTCACCATCGCCTTGGATCGGCACGCCCTCTGACTCAATGGTAATTTGTGTGCTTTGCCATGTGATTTTTAATGATTCAGGGACACGAGCACCACACAACAGCCTTAGCCATTGCCAAAGTTGCTGGTACCAAGGTACCTCGGCCATCCATTGACAAAACAAGCTACCACTATCAATCTCTGCTTCCGGTATTATCCTCACACCTTTGGAAAAATATTGACCGTTACCAAACAATATAGACAGCGCCGGCCCTTGCTGGTGATGCTCGTTTGAGGATACCACAAGATGGGTTTTAGCATTACTAACAATGGTTTTTATCACCACCCATGGGTAACGTAGCGCAGAGAAGAAGCGTGGGCTATGTTGACTCAATTGTTGCACCACATAAGCGTCAAAACCAAGCCCTAATATATTGATAAAATAACGGCCATGACAACGTCCCACATCCACATCGGTGGTGTGGTCTGACATTAGATGGGCTAACCATTTATCCTGTTTACCATAAGCACTGCGGTAGAAGTCGTTGCCTGTGCCAGCTGGCAGGATCCCCAGTCTGCAATCCGTACCCACAAGGGCGTTGACCACCAAATTAACGGTACCGTCACCGCCAACGGCAATCACATCAGTATATTGCTCTGACAAGGTACCAATTAATTGGCAATCCCCTTGCCAATTACCGCTTGTATGTACGCTATTTAAGGCAATATTTTGCTGGCGTAACGCCCCGCAAAACTGGCCTAGACGGGCTTCATCTCGGGCTTTTAGCCAGGGACTGATAACCAATAAATAGCGCGGTGATGACATAGCTAATTACTGACTTTGCTGACAGCTATTACGGCTATCTTGATACAAAGTAAAAAGAATACTCACTAAATTAAACACATTGAACACGGTACCGAGGATACTACCCACAGACAAAGCGTAAATTAAACCCAACCCCTCGGCGGCAACAAAACATTTGCGCAACTGCGTTGTGTCTTTAATTAAAATGGTACCTACAGCAAAAATCAGCGCGGATACATAAGCAAATACCATGGTCCAAGGCTGCGCCTGGTAGCCCCACTCACTTGCTCCAACACTGCTAGCAAGGGCAGCAAAAACAGATTGTAATTCAGCCACAAAGAACCACTCTAAAAGGCCAAACAAAATGGTAATACCCGCAAATAAAATTGCCAACCACAGGGTTTGCCACCGCATTGCCATCAGGTTACGGATCACTGAAATAAGCAACACAATGGCGCCAGAAATAGCATCCAGAAGGAAAAAGTGAAAGGCCAGGAAAGATAAGGCAACGGCCGATACCAACCGGTAGCGGTTCATATCGTGCTGGCGATAACTGATGACGTTAATAATGACGGCAATAACGCCCATTATTTCTGCTAAATAAGACATGTGTACTCAACCAAAACTAGAATAGCTGGCGATTGTACAAGGGTTAGAGACGAAAACAATCTAATTCTCATACACTAACCCAAAAAGCTACATCGTTAGATGAAATCCTTAATAATGTATTCCACTTGTTGATGATTTTGCGGCAAACGCAGATCCTCTTTAAGTTCGTCTGCGGGATAACCAAACAAGCCAAAGGCATTGCGTTTAATGTGGCTGACAATGATTACATGCTCAGGCTCGGCAGTCAGATCTTGTCCAAAAGGGTCAAGCACAGGAATAGTGTAACGGCCCTCTTTAATCAAGCCAATGTGCTTGTCATTATGCTGAGTGAACTTGTCAAAAACTGGCTTATGGATAATGGAATACACGGCAAAGCGCGGTAGTAGCATGGTAATACCGTGCCATTTCAATTGCACAACTTGGAGTGTATCAAGCAGCTCAGAGATACATTTTGGTGACGTATTTTCATTCATTACAGTCTCCTTAAAACTCGACGACGTAGACGAACACTGTAATTCTAAGAATAGCATTAAAAATTCAAATAGAAGTCTCTACACAGGGCTTTGTAGGCCTCTGAGTAACGTAAATTAGTCTTATAGACTAATAGGTTATCTACTTCAACTTGACAACGCTCACGGCCAAAAAACAGGCAAGTTAACTGCACACCTTGGTCCTGCTTTGTGGTGATAAGTAATTGACGTTGCAGATATAAATCATGCTGGTGTGCGAGTGTTATGAACTCAAGACTGATGTCATAGGGCAAAACGCAGGCAAAAT
>JBELHI010000059.1:0-4756 GCA_042091475.1 Alteromonadaceae bacterium | reverse complement strand
AGTAAACCACTACCGGTACCAATATCCAGTATTTTCTGAGCGCTAATATGCTGTAACCAAGACCCCAATATAATGCTATCAGTGCCCACTTTCATCGCACATTTATGGTGACTCACATGAAATTGCTTAAAGGTAAACCCCTTGCCTTTACTCATACCCAGTACCTATTTAAACAAGACTATTTACCAATGCAGGGCATAAGTTTACACTAACCGCATCCAACCACATAAGAAATCAGAGCATCATGTTTAGATCATTACTTTTATCCCTGCCATTGTTAACGGTCATGGTTCAACCGGTACTTGCCGAATCAATTAGTATTGAGCGGATATTTTCATCCCCCGGATTAGACGGTGGCGCGCCTAAAAATGTTCAAATGTCCCCCGACGGTCAACGTGTCACGTTCCTTAAAGGCAAGGTAACAGATTACGAGCGCTACGACCTATGGGAATACCACATCGCCAGTGGCGAGACTCGCGTACTGTTTGATTCAGATGATCTCCATACAGGGCCTGAACAACTCTCTGACGAGGAAAAAGCCAGACGCGAAAGACAGCGTATTCATGGCAGTGGGATCATGAGCTATCAATGGTCAAATGACGGAAAAGCCTTATTATTCCCCCTTGCCGGTGATGTTTATTACTATTCTTTAGGCGCTAAAAAAGCTCGCCATTTGGTCAACACGCCTGAATTTGAGACAGACATCAGGTTCTCACCTAAAGCGCAATATATCTCTTATGTTCGCGCACAAAACCTGTACATCATGAATGTAAATACGGGTGAAGAACAAGCCATCACTTATGATGGCAAGGGCGCGATTAAATTCGCCATGGCAGAATTTGTTGCTCAAGAAGAAATGGGCCGGATGACAGGGTACTGGTGGTCACCTGATGAATCTCGTATTGCTTTTACCAAAATAGATGAAAGCCCAGTCGAAGTGATTACCCGTAGCGAGATCTACGCTGACGAGATCAAAATGATCAACCAGCGCTACCCGAGCACAGGGACGAACAACGTCACCATTGAATTGGCCATACATAACCTAAAATCTGGCAAACGTCAGTGGGTTGACTTGGGTGACAACAAAGACATGTACTTACCCCGCGTAAAATGGATGAAAGACAGCCGTTACCTGACGTATCAATGGCAGAGCCGAAACCAACAAACGTTGAAATTGATGCGCTTTGATACCCGCTCACAAAAACAAAAACTATTGTTAACCGAAACAAGCGACACCTGGGTAAACCTACACGACGATTTATACTTCCTAAAAAACAAGCAACAACAATTTATTTGGGCGTCTGAGAAGGACGGCTTCAAACACCTCTACCTATATAACAAAGACGGTAAAATGAAGCGTCAAATTACCTCGGGTGACTGGGTAGTTGATGATGTCGTTGCAATTGATGAAGACAAAAACCACATTTATTTCACCGGTCGCAAAGACACACCGATAGAGAAGCACTTGTACCGTGTGTCGTGGCAGAATAGTAAAATTGAAAAAATCACTCAACGCAGCGGCTTCCACAACGTCACCTTCAGTAAAGACGCCAGCGCCTATGTTGACAAGTATTCCCACATCAATGCACCACCTCAAGTGAGCTTGCACAGTAACGACGGCAAACAACTCAGCTGGTTGTATGAGAACGCGGTTAGCGAGTCTCACCCGTTAGCGCCCTACCAAGACAACTGGGTAAAACCAAGCTTTGGTACCTTTAAAAACGAAGAAGGTATTACCTTACATTACCGCTTATACAGTCCTGAAACCATTACCGAGAAAATGCCGGTGATAGTCTACGTTTACGGTGGACCCCATGCACAAGTGGTGACTAACCAGTGGGCAGGCAACCGCGGCTTACTCATGCAGCACTGGGTAAACAAAGGCTACTTGGTATTTAGTGTAGACAATCGCGGCTCCAACTATCGCGGTAAAGGTTTTGAAGATCCTATCTACCAAGACATGGGTAATGTAGAAGTGAAAGACCAGGTGTCAGGGGTTAAATTCTTACACACCCTACCCTATGTAGACAAAGACCGTATTGGTATTCACGGACATAGCTACGGTGGTTACATGACCTTAATGGCAATGTTTAAAGCACCAAACTACTTTGCCGCTGGCGTATCCGGTGCCCCTGTCACAGACTGGTTACTTTACGATACACACTACACAGAACGTTACATGGGCAACCCTAACGAGGTCATGCAAGCGTATACTGACGCATCAGTATTTCCATATGCAGACGCATTAACTGGGGACTTGCTGATTTACCATGGCATGGCTGATGACAACGTATTATTCAAGCACAGCACCAAGCTATACAAGACCTTACAGGACCAAGGTAAGTTATTTGAAGTGATGGATTATCCGGGTAAAAAGCACAGTATTCGTGGTAAAGGCACGGGCATTCACTTGTACCGTACCATTACAGATTTCTTTGACCGCAGTATTGGCAATAAACGTCCGCAGTAAATAAGTAAACGCCATCCTCTCAATTATCCAAGCGACTCAACCGAGTCGCTTTTTTATTGACTTAAAGGACTTCTCAACGAATAAATAGTATTAGAGTAATCCTCTCGCAGATCTGTGAATCATATAAACTTGTAGGCCAAGTCACACGTCTATGTAATGTGGAACGGCATGTACCAAATATACTACGCACTGACAATTACAGATAAAGCTTGGCTGAAAATATACATTCACGTATATTCCTTCATATTCATCTTCCTATTCTAAAATGAATCTCCAAGAATCCCATCCTGAAAGTTCATCGATATATATCAACAGGAGAACACATGACCACTTTTGGAAATAGAATCAAACAAATACGAAATAGCAATAATGTCAGCCAACCGGACCTTGCCAGTTTTGCCGGTATTGAACAGTCTTATCTATCTAAAATAGAGAACGACAAATGTTTACCCTCAAATGATATTTTCCGAGCATTACTGTCTGCACTCAATACCGATATTGAGGTATTTCTTGAGCAGCTCAACGAAAAAGAACAGCGCCACGTTGCACAAAAAATCGCGGATATTGAGCAATATGTCAATGCCACGAGAGTGCGCAGTAACGTCAGATCAAAATGGATCATCTGGATGGCTTTTGTCAGTTTAGTCTCAGGTGTTGTCAGTTTTTACACAGGTTGGAGTGCACAACTATTCTCAGATGAATCCTACACGTATGAATCTAGAGGTGTTGTAAAAGCCGGAGAACCAATTGATTTATATGGCCCTGAAATGCGCGTTTTATATCCTAGCCGTACTGAGTGGGAAAACTTTCAGCAAGCTCTCGTGCAACGCAGAGATCCCCACCAGCTGATGACAGAAACCTATCTTGGCAGTATGCATGTAGTCAACGTCGAGGGCGGTAAGCGTCTTTATTATGAGCGTGGTTTGAAGAGCACACCTAATAAAAATAATGCGCTTTTGCAGATACTTGGGGTCTTATTACTCTCGATTGGAATATTCTCTTTGCTCGTGGAAACACGACTACGAAGTCTGCGATAAAGCAATAAGTGAAACGAGAGGGAATGAGTTATCCCTCTCTCCACGGACTAACGTGCAGTATACCCACCATCGATGGGATGCAAGCTACCGGTAATAAACGGCGCGGCATCGCTGGCCAGAAAATACGTTAGTTCTGCTACTTCCTCAGCACGGCCTAGACGATTCATCACCTGAGCGTCCACCTCCTCTTGATAGGCAGTGGCTTTATCTAAACCCGCACGCTGACAATAACTATCCAATGCTTTGTGTAGCAATGGCGTATCAATGGTACCGGGACACACCCCATTAACACTGATATTGTACTGAGCGTAATCAAGGGCGGTGGTTTTAGCCATGGACGCCACGGCAAATTTTGACAGGTTATAGGCAAATGAATTGGGCTTTGCTACCAGGGATTGGTCAGATCCCATCAACACAATACGTCCCGTATTGGCGGCTCTCATAAAGGGCAGCGTAGCCTGTAACGCGTAATACATGCCTTTGACGTTTATATCCATCACACGATCAAACTCGGCTTCCGTGGTATTCTCAATATTACTACTAAAATGGATCCCTGCATTGCACACCAAGGCATCAATACGGCCCGTTTGTTGATGGACGTCATTAATGGCTTGTTGTACTTGGTTGCGGTCAGTCACATCACAAGGCATGTGCACACCGAGATCAGTGGCCGTAATATCCAAATTAAATACGGTATAGCCCTGGGCTAAAAACTTACTGACACAGGCTTGCCCTATCCCCGCAGACCCTCCGGTCACCACACATACTTTACTCATCCGTATCCTCGCTAACTCTTAGCTACTCGTTTATATAAATGATGATACAGTAAATAGTGTCACTAGAGTAGAATTTGCCATGGTTTATGGCTATGGTGTAACTCATGATAAGCCATTGGTGAGACCCCTTACAATGCATGCCACACCATCAGCGCCAACCCTATCCGATGTACAGGCCGCAAGTACAAGGCTAGCACCCTTTATACAACAAACCCCTATCCTATCATCAGCCCTACTCAATCAATGGTTAGGTGGCCACAACATACTGTTCAAAGCAGAATGCCTACAAACCACTGGCGCGTTTAAAATTCGTGGGGCATTAAACACCCTGCTCAAACGACACGCTGACAATACCCTGCCCCAGCGGGTAATCTGCAACAGTTCAGGTAATCATGCCCAAGCGGTAGCTTATGCCACGCAACAACTAAATATTCCTTGTGAAGTATACTGTCCGGCTACCATTTCAGCTGTGA